>DPMS01000524.1 GCA_003541285.1 Actinomycetota bacterium | reverse complement strand
ACGCTGAGCCGGATGCTGTTCGGCACCTCGAGCGAGAAGGATCGGGCCGGCAAGCGGGATGAGGGAACAGGCGGGGACGGCGGCGGCGCTGACCGCGGCCGGCGGGGAAGCCGGGGCCGCAGGCGGGGCCAGCGGCCGGGTTCGGCCGGGCATGGCCGGCGCCGGCACGAGCACCTCGACACCGAGGAGCAGCTCCATGACCTTCCCGAGGATCAGCGGCGCTGCCCGCGGTGCGGGCGGCCGTACGGGCTGCTGGGCGAGGATGTCAGCGAGCAGGTCAGCTGGCGGGTCAAGGTGGTGCGGGTCGTGCACCGGCGGCGCAAGTACGCCCGGGGCTGCCGGTGCCCGGTCCCGGCGGTGCTGACCGCGCCTGCCCCGCCCGGGCTGATCGCCAGGGGCCTGTTCACCACCGAGTTCTGCGTGAACCTGCTGATCGCCAAGTACGCGCTCGGGCTGCCGTTCAGCCGGGTGATCGCGATGCTGTCGTTCCAGGGGCTGGAAGTGGCGCCGGGCACCCTGGCCGGGGTCGCCCGCCGGCTCGGCGACCTGCTGGAGCCGCTGGCCGCCGCGATCGAGGCCCGGAACGCCGCCGCCGGATGCGCCCACGCCGACGAGACGTCCTGGCGGGTGTTCCGCGTGCCCGCCGATAACGGGGGCAGCCGCTGGTGGCTGTGGGTGTTCACCGCGCCGGACACGGTGGTGTACACGATCGCGCCGTCACGGTCGCTGAAAGTGCTCGAAGGCCACTACGGCGTGTCCGAGGGAAAGCTGCCCGAAGGCCGCTGCCCGCTGATACTCAGCTCGGACTTCTACTCGGTGTACCAGTCGTTCTCGGAGACCGATGGCGTCACGCCGCTGTGGTGCTGGTCGCATATCCGCAGGTATTTCATCCGGGCCGGGGATGCCCAGCGCAAGAACCTCGGGGCCTGGGCCGATGCTTGGGTGATGCGGATCGGCGTGCTGTACGCCGCGCACCGGCGGCTGGCCGCAGCCCCGGCCGGCACTCCCGGGCACGCCCGCGCGGACGCCGCCTTCACCGCGGCGCTGGATGAGATCGACGCTCACCGCCGCATCCAGGGCGCCCGGCCGGACCTGCTGCACCCGGCCGCGGCGAAGGTGCTGGCGACCTTGGACCGCGAATGGGACGGCCTGGCCGCCCACCGCGATTTCCCTGACCTGCCGCTGGACAACAACGCCGCCGAGCGGGCCGTCCGAACCCCCGTCGTCGGCCGCAAGAACTACAACGGGTCCGGCTCGCGGTGGGCCGCGGAACTGGCCGGCCACGCCTGGACGATACTGGGCACCGCCCGGATCTCCGGGCACAACCCCCGCGCCTACCTGGATACTTACCTGCGGGCCTGCGCGGAGGCCGGCGGGAAACCGCCCGCCGGGCAGGCACTGGAAGCCCTGCTGCCATGGAACATAACCATCCCCGGCCAGCCCGTTATCCACGGGAAGGACCACCCCCCGTGACCGAGAGCCCGCCCGGCGTCCTCTACTGCGGCCGGGACTTCACCCCCGCCGAGCTGGACATCATCAGCCAGCTCGCCGCGGCGCTGCCCACCCGGGCCGCGATCTCCCGCGCCGTCTGCGACGCCCTCGGCTGGGCAACCCCGGACGGGCGGCGCAAGGACATGACCGCCCGCGTCGCCCTGAACCGGATGGCCGCCGACGGGCTCATCAGCTTGCCCCCGCCCCGCAACGGCAACGGCAACGGCCGCCACGCCCGCCACTCAGGCGCCGCCGGGCAGATCGCCCTGCCGCTGCCCGCCTGCCCCGCCGCCACTCTCGGTGACCTCGGCCCTATCACCATCGCCGTCGCCCCCAGCGCCCGGGCTTCCCGGCAGTGGAACCAGCTGATCCGCGACCACCACTACCTCGGCTACGCCCCCCTGGCCGGAGCCCAGATCCGCTACCTCGCCGCCACCCCAGCCGCCGGCCCCTTCGCCGCCCTCGCCTTCGCCGCCAGCGCCTGGACCTGCGCCCCCCGCGACGACCACATCGGCTGGGATCCCGCCACCCGGCGCGCCAACCTGAACCTGATCTGCGGCAACGCCCGGTTCCTCATCCGCCCCGACGTGACCATCCCCAACCTCGCCTCCTGGCTGCTCGCCGCCGTCACCCGCCGACTGCCCGCCGACTGGCAAGCCCGCTACGGCTACACCCCAGTCCTGGCCGAAACCTACGTCGAGACCAGCCGGTTCACCGGCGCCAGCTACCGCGCCGCCAACTGGACCCGCATCGGCCAGACCAAGGGCAGGGGCAAGCTAGACCGCCACCACGACCACGCCCTGCCCGTCAAGGACATCTACATCTACCCCCTGGGTTTCCCCTCGTATCGTGGAGACATCGCCTATAAGGAGGAATGGCGATGGCAAAGGAGTCACGCAGGAAGTTCGATGGGGATTTCCGGGAGGGCGCTGTCCGGCTGGTCCGGGAGACCGGGAAGCCGATCGCAGTCATCGCCCGGGAGATCGGGGTGAACGAGGGAACCCTGGGCAACTGGGTTGCGGTGGACCGGCGCCGGCGCGAGCCCGGCAATGGTTCGCTGAGCGAGAGCGAGCGGGCCGAGCTGGTGCGGCTGCGCCGGGAGTGCGCTGAGCTGCGGATGCGGTGTGATGTCCTGAAACGCGGCATGGCGCTCTGGGTCACCGAAGCGATGGGCCGGTAGCCGTGGCCGCGTTCATCGCCGCCCAGAGGGATCAGCACGGTATCCCGCACGCGGTGTCCTGCCGGGCGCTGGGGGTGTCGCAGTCCTGGTTCTATAAGTGGCTGCGCGGGGATCCGTCGCCGCGGCGGGCGCGGCGGGAGCTGCTGAAAGCGGAGGTCGCGCGGCTGTTCGCCAGCCATGAGGGCAAGCGCGGGTCGCCGATGATCACTGCTGACCTGGCCGAGGCGGGCTGGAAGGTCAGCGTGAACACGGTCGCGGCCCTGATGCGCGAGCTCGGGCTGGCCGCCCGGGCGAAGCGCCGCCGTAAGGCCACGACCCGGCCCGGGAAGGGCCGGTGGCGTGCCCCCGACCTGGTGGGACGTGACTTCACCGCGGCCGGGGTGAACCGGAAATGGTTCGGTGACGGCACCGAAATCGTCACCGGTGAGGGCAGGCTGCACCTGGCGTCGGTGCTGGACATCGGCTCGCGCCGGATCCTGGGGTTCGCCCTGTCCGGGCATCATGACGCGGACCTGGCCTACGGGGCGCTGGTGATGGCCGCCGCGGCCCGGGGCGGGAACGTGGCCGGCGTCATTTTTCACACGGACCAGGGCAGCGAATATACCTCGGGAACGGTCCGGGCGGCCTGCGAGCGGCTGGGGATCGCCCAGTCGATGGGCCGGCCCGGGTCGGCGCTGGACAACGCCGCGATCGAGAGCTGGCACTCCACGCTGGAGTTCGAGCTGCGGTCGCTGGAGCACTTCGCGACCAGGGCGCAGGCCCGGGCCCGGGTCGCGGCCTGGATCGATGAGTACAACATGACCCGCAGGCACTCGGCGATCGGGCGGATCTCCCCGGCCGCCTTCGAGGCCGCCCAGGCCCGCCAGGCGCGGGAGGCGGCATGACAGCGGGCGTCAGGGATGAAAGCGGAGGCGGCTGCGCCGCCGCTGCCTCACCTTTGGTGCCCCGCGCAGGGTACGGGGCCGCCCCTCC
>DPMS01000234.1 GCA_003541285.1 Actinomycetota bacterium | reverse complement strand
GCACGCCTGCCCGGCACCGCAAGCCGTCACCGCTCGCATCCGCGCTGCAGCACAAGCCCACACAGATCGTCGCCGGGGCGGCCGGCCTGGCCCTGATCGCCGCCGCCGCGGCCTGGCCCGCGGTGGCCAACTCGCCCGGGGGATCGTCCCGCCCCGCCACCCTTGACCAGGCCAGCGTTCTCGGCATGGCCGGAGCGGGCCCCGGCCCGCTCTTCAGCCGGGCCGCCGGGTCCCGCCGGGTGGACGGCCGCGCCGCGGCCGGGTTTCCCATCCAGCCCGGCAGCACCGGTCAGCACCTGAGCCAGCCGCCGAAGGCGCCCGCGGCCCAGCGTATCCGGCTACGACACCAGCCAGCCGCCCTGCCGCCGGTGTACCGTAACCCGCTGCGCAGCGTTGGCGGCCTGATCCCCGAGCGCATTGACATGGGCGCCGACTTCGGCGGATCGGGCCCGGTCTATGCGCTGGGTAACGCGGTCATCACAAGTGCCACCGGAAGCTCCGCCGGGTGGCCCGGCGGGGGATGGATCACGTACCGGCTAACCGACGGCCCAGCCGCCGGGCTGATGGTCTATGTGGCCGAGGACGTTACGCCGACCGTCACGGTCGGCCAGCATGTGTCGTCCTCGACCGTCATCGCCAACATGGTCAACGGGGGCGACGGCATCGAGACCGGGTGGGCGCAGGCGAGCACCTTCTCCGCGGAATCACAGCTGCCAGAAGCAGGAAGCATCGACGGAAACGGTCCCTTCCCGACCGCGGTCGGGCTCAACTTCGAGGAGTTGCTTCAGACCCTGGGGGTGGCTGCCGCGAACAACCGCTCCCAGTCGACCTATGGAATTCTTCCGCCGAGCTATCCAGCTAGCTGGGCTGCCGCCACAGCTCCCCAGAAGTAGGCCGCCAGGCCCAGGCGTCAAAGATGAGCAGCGTCAAAGATGAGCACCATTAATGATCATGACGTCTGGATATGCCGGCCCACGTTCAGCTGGAATGGAGCAGGGGCGAAACGCGATCATGCCAGGATTAATACATCCAGGGCCTGCGGATGGCAGCGCTGGCACTCGTCGAGGTAGTGCCCGCCGAGGGAGCAGGGCCAACGGCTGGCCGGTGTGTGCTGGCATGGACATGGACAGCGCTGCCGTGTCCCGGCAATGCCAGTGCCGCGGCACCGAGACTGCTGCCCAGCGCGAGGGCCAGAACGACAATCCCGCGCTTCGCCCGGGTGCTAACCGCCCCTGCCGGGGGTTTACGGTGAGCGCCGCCCACTGGTTCGCCGGTCCGCATGATGACATGCCATAACGACCTATGAGTCTTCATCGGGAAGATCCCCTCATCGGGTACTTAGACATCGGGCCATCTAGGAGTGAGAAGCTACACCACATTCCATCCCGGGATATGGCATTCGGATCGATCCGGGCAATTTTCTGCCAGGCAGCCTGGTGTCTGCCGTGACATGCCGGCAGCCGTGCCCTCGCACGCTGGCGACTGGGAACACACCAGCAGCAAGCCGGGAGGGCGGAAAGATATGGTATGGGCGGTATGGGAAGAAGATTGCGCTAGGCACCAATTCTTCTACCGGGAGCGTTTCCCCGGATCCCTGCACCAACGGGGATCACGCGGATCACGCCGGTCATATCATGCCACGCCAGCCCGCACAGCATCTGCAATCAACTCGCCTTAACCAGGCGCCGTCAGTCTCATCTACCACGCGAATACGCTCTTATATACGGCATTGCAGGTGACGGCACGGCGCCGTGAAACCTTACGTGAAAATTGCGCCACCTACGGACTGGTAGCGCGTGATCATTTCCCGTCCCTGTTAGTCCGCCCAGGATTCGAGTGAGGACTGCCATAACGGGTATCAACCAGACGGAATGGCTTCGTTGTCCCTTTCGCGTACCTGCTGCGGGTTCGTCCGCAGACAGTAAGAAGATACAAGGCGATCATGGAATTTCGGGTGCTCGGGCCGATTGAGCTCTGGTCGGCTGGGCAGCAGCGCGATCTTGGGCCGACCAGGGCGCGATGTGTCCTGGCCACCCTCCTGCTGACGCCGCGCACAATAGTGCCGGCTGACGCTCTCATTGACCGGCTGTGGGATATGCGGCCGCCGCCAAAGGCCCGGGAGAGTCTTTCGGTCTACATCGCCAGGCTCCGGGGGTCGCTGCGGCAGGCCCTCGGCGACAGTGTCCGGTTGGCGGGGCGTGCCAGCGGCTACATGCTCGACGTCGATCCTGAGACGGTCGACTTGCATCAGTTCCGCCGGTTGCGCCGGCAGGCGGATGCACTGACCGCGAGCGGCGACTACGATCATGCGGCCTTGCTGCTGCGCGAGGCGGACAGGCTCTGGCACGGCCAGGCGCTGGCAGGGATCCGCGGCGACTGGGTGGCCCGGATGCGCGACAGCCTCGAAGAGGAGCGCAGGGCGGCCATCGGCATGCGCATCGAGTGTGAGCTGGAGCTTGGCCGGCATGCCGACCTGGTAGGCGAGCTTCGCCACCTGCTGGCCCAGTACCCGCTGGACGAGACGTTCATCGCCCACCAGATGGCGGCCCTTTATGGGAGCGGCAGGCCGGGTGAGGCGCTCAGCCTCTACCGGGACACCCGCAGCCGCCTGATCGATGAGCAGGGGACAGAACCAGGGGCAACGCTGTCCGAACTCCATCAGCGCATCCTGCGCCGTGACCCCCAGCTTGCCGTGAGGCTCGCCGAGCGGCATCCCGGCCGGGTGTCACGGCCAGACACGCTTCCGCCCGAGACGGTGGAGTTCGTGGGCCGCAGCGAGGAACTCGGGCTGCTCATCCGCGAGCACGGCGACACCCCCTGGGTCAGCGTCATCGAGGGCATGCCCGGGGTGGGGAAGACAGCGCTGGCGATCCAGGCCGCCCGCCTTGCCGCTGGGCAGTACCCGGACGGGATGTTCTACCTCAACCTTCATGCCCACGACCCCGCGCACCCTTCGCTCGACGCAGCCGAGGCGCTGCACCGCCTGCTCCGGATGCTGACCGTGCCGAGTACGCAGATACCCGACCCCATCGGTGAGCGCGCCGCGCTGTGGCGGGCACAGCTGAGCCGCCGTCGGGCGGTCGTGGTTCTCGACGATGCTGCCGGGCATGACCAGATCCGCCCGCTGCTGCCGATGGCGGGCCGGTGCCTGATCCTGATCACCACCCGGCGCAGGCTTCCCGACCTTGAGGGCGCCTGCGTGCTGACCCTCGACGTGCTGTCCATCAACGACGCGATCACACTGTTCCGGCGGATCGCGGGGCAGGGCATGGCCTTCGACGAGGATGAGATCGCCGCGGCCGTGCAGCTGTGCGGGCGCTTGCCGCTCGCGATCCAGCTCACCGCGGGCAGGCTCGCACAGGACTACCCGCCCAGGCTCGCCGATCTGGTCGAGGAACTGGCACAGTCTCCCGCTCGCCTGCGCGGCCCAGGCGCAGCAAGCCCGGACGTGATGCCCGCCTTCGACCTGTCCTACCGTGCCCTGGAACCCGACCACCAGCGATTCTTCCGGCGGCTGGGGGTGAACCCCTGCGCTCATGTCAGCCTGCAAGCCGCCGCAGCCCTGGGCGGCGGCACCCTCGCCGAAGCAGAGAAGGCTGTCGCCGCGCTGCTCGATCATCACCTGCTGGCACGAGGCCCAGCCCGTCAGTTCCGTTTCCACGACCTCATCCGCGGATACGCGGCCATGCGCGCCGCGCGTGAGGACCCCGAGCCCGAACAGCGACAGGCAGTCGGCAGGCTCATCGACTACTACCTGCACACAGCCGACCAGGCCGACCGGGTACTTCATCCGTTCCGGCACCGGATGCCCGTCTCGGTCACTCACCCACCGGCCGCCAGCCCGGCAATAGGCACGCAGGAAGACGCGGCAGGCTGGCTCGAATCGGAGTGGCGCAACATCCTGCAGGCCGCGCAGTACGCGGGCAGGCACGAATGGAAGCAGAAATGCGCCGATCTCACCCACGTGCTGGCCGGCTTCGTAGATATCAGGGCGTACTGGGACGAGGCAATCGCGGCCCACACACTGGCCCTGCAGGCCTGCCGCGACCTCGGCGACCCTGCCAGCATCGCGCAGGCGTCACTGGAACTCAGCGAAGTGAGCCAGCAGGCCGGCCGCCATGAGGCGACGCTTCCCCTGGCTGAGGAGGCCGCGGCGATCTACCGGTCGCTGGGCGACCGGCGAGGCGAGGCCGAAGCCCTCGACCAGATGGGCATGGCCCACCAGCGCGCGGCCCGTTCCCGGGAAGCCCTCGCCTATTTCCACGAAGCGAGGATCGCCTACCGCGACTCCGCGGACCAGCGCGGCGTAGCCAATACGCTGAGCCATTCCGGGATCGCCTGCTGGCAACTTGGCCGTTACCCCGACGCAATGGGTCACCTGCGTGACGCACTCTCGCTCTACCGTGACGTCGGGGACAGGCGCGGTGAAGCGAAAACCCTCAACAATCTTGGCAGGATGCAACTGTACTTCGGCTATCATAGGGACGCACTCGAGGGTTACCAGAAGTCGCTGGAGATATTCAGCGAGATAGGCGGGGCACAGAACGAGGCGATTCTGTATCATAATATAGGGAGCGTCTATCATTACAAGGGCAGTTACGAGGAAGGTCTTGCTGCTTACCGGCGGGCACTGGCCATATACCGTGACATCGGCGATCTCCCAGACGAAGCCGACGTGCTCAATGACATCGGAGCCATTTACCAGAGTGCCGAGTGCTACGACGAAGCGCTGATCTACCACGAGAAGGCGAGATCGATCGCCGAGGATATCGGAAACCTGTCCCACCAGGTGACCGCGCTTCGCGGGATAGCCGATGTACGTCGCGGATCTGGCCGGTACAGCGAGGCGTTTGATCTTTACCACACCGCTCTCAGGCTGGCCCGGGAGATCGGTGACCCATACGAGGAGGCGAAGATCCTCGAAGGAATCGGGGAGACGACGGTTAAGTCACAGCGGCCTGACGCCGCGCGGATCGCCTTCCGGCAGGCGCTGGACATCTTCGAACGGCTCGGCGTGCCAGAGGCGGAGTCGGCGCGGATCCGGATAGAGACCCTGGACCCTGCCTTCGGCCGCCGCACCTCGTAATCAACGCGCCGCCGCCAGCGCGGTAACGGCCAGCAGTCCTTCCGGCAGCGGTCCTGTGCGTCCCCGAGCCCGGCCCTGATTATTGCGCCCGGAGCCTGGCTGGCCGCGCCCTGAACACACCCGGCCTACGCGTGCGACCTGGGTTGCAAGGAAGGCATCAAGGCCGGTGCAACATGGCCTGCTGAACTGACATTGCACGCTTGTGCGGCAGTTCCTGGCAGCAGAAGTCNNGCACACTGGCAGCCCGGCCCATCGAAACGCGGCTACGGCCCCTTTACGCGACCGGATTCATTCATGGCTTCGTGCTGTGGTATTCGATCGAGAAACTCTTCATGCGGTCCATGGGCCTGAATGATTACCTCATAACCATCGCCACGCTTGTCTACATCGTGGTCATGATGACAGCTAACATCCCGCTCGGCATTCTTGCTGACCGGTGGAGCCGTAAGGGAGTGCTCAACCTCGCCACCTGCGCGCTCATCGCCAGTTCCCTGGTATGCGGGCTCAGCCACGGTCTCGTGATGTACGCCGCCGGGCTGTCGGCCTGGGGCCTTTTCTATGCGGCGTACGCAGGGACCTACGACTCGGCGATCTACGACGTGGTTGTCGAGGAGACGGGCTCGGCTGACAGCTTCGAGCACTTCTACGGCCGCCTGCAGATGTTCGACTCAGCGGCGTTCATCACGAGTGCACTGCTCAGCGCGGGCGTCGCGCGGTTCGCCAGCCTGCAGCTCGAATACTTCCTGACGATTCCGTTCACGTGCTGCGCGTTCGTAACCTTGCACCGGTTCCGCGAGCCCAGCCTGCACCGCAAGGCCGCCAAAGCGCATCTGTCGGCTCACCTCGGCCAGATACTGCGCGGCGCGACCAAGGCCGATGTCGCCTGGATCGTCGTCGGCCTGGTGGCCAACTGCGTGGCCATGCGCCTGCTGATCGAATTCAGCCAGCTCTGGTACCTCGGCCTGGCCCTGCCCGCGATCTGGTACGGACCCAGTTGCGCGCTTCTGCATTCGGGGACGTGGAGTGGCGGTGCCCTCGCCGGCAGGTTGCGGGGCGGGCGCACGGTGCTGGTGGCCGGATTCGGCACCCTCGCGGTCTCCAGCGGCCTGTTCGTCAGGATCCCGGTCGTGGTGATCGGCGCTCAGGTGGCCACGATCATGGGGATCACGGTCCTCAACATCGCCTTGACCCGCTACCTGCAGGAGGCGATGCCGTCGAACATCAGGGCCGGGGCCTCGTCGGTGGTCAGCACCATCGGCTACGGAATCTTCATCCCGACCGCCCTCGGCCTCGGTCTCCTGAGCCGCGCTCATGGCATCTTCGAGGCCTCCATCTTCGTCGCCGGCCCGCTCGGCGTCATGTGCCTATCGGTAGTCCGTGCGCAACGCCAGGCCCACCGGCCTGAGCAGCCACAATGCCGGGACCGGCTCGAAGAACACGGTCTTGCCCCGTACCCGCCCGGCCAGTTGCACGATCACAGTCTTCAGCAGGTCCGGGAACTGGGCCAGTAGCGCCCCGGTCAGTCCGCGGGCACGCCGGGACGCTACTTCTTCTTCAGGTACTGAAGCCGCTGCCGGGTCAGCTCGCTCTTGCCACTGCGCTCGTTGGCCACCGCGGTCTTCCGGGCGAGCTCCAGGTCAGCACGCGTCAGCAGCCCGTTGGCGAGCAGGAACTCCGCCAGTTGCCGGGGGTGACCGCGTTCGGCCCAGATGAAGTCCTGCAGCAGCTTCTTGTAGTCGGAGACCGCGCCTTCGCCGCTCAGGTCCAGGGCGATGGCGACTTCCATCATCGGCACCGGCTGCGGGGCAGGCAGTCCGAGGATGTACTCCTGGTAGTGAAGGGCCATCGCCATCCGGGCGGTGCCGTTGCGGTCGAACCAGGCGCGCACGTCGGCCGCCGCCTCCGGCCGGGGCGGGCTGCCCCGCCTGGCCACCCGGACCCGCTCCTCCTGGGTGGGCGGCTGCTCACTGCCGTGCGGCGCGGCTGGCTGGGTGCCGCGGCGGGCCGGCGCCTCCAGCCGCAGCGGCAGCACCCAGGTGCCGACGCTCACCAGCCAGGCCCCGTTCTCGAGCACGACCGGCAGTGTCTCGTAGTGCTGGGCCGGTGCCACCGGCAGAACGTGCCGGGCTGCCAGCTGCACCGCCTGGTGATCCAGCGGCGTCTCGTCCTCATGTGGCGCCAGGTACACCTCGTGGGTGGTGTCGCGGCTGAACAGCTCCCACTGATGGTGGACGTAGCGGAGGCCAGCACACCGCGGAGGGCGGTGCAGGGTGAGGTCCCGGTTGCCGCTGAGCAGGCTCCGGTCCAGCCACGTGATCTGGTCGGCCGGGCAGCTCACCCACTTGCCGAGCTCAGGCCGCCAGATAAGGAGCTGGCTCATCGCCGCTCCCCCGCTGCCCGGCTCACCCCGTCCGCAGCACTGCCCCAGCTGGTGCTGTTCACGTGATCCATGATGCCCGGCGGCAGCGCCTGGCCGGCATGTCCGGTACCGCCGTCGCTGGCAGCCGTTGGGCGAAATGATTGCTGCTGGTCAGCGGAGCAGGGGCAGCAGCGCGGTCAGCCGACCTCAACCCGGGACACCGGCGCGTCCGCCTTGCTCCCCCACCGGATCGAATCGCCGTCGCGGACCGGGCGCTGCCCCACCAGCGGGACGCCGTTCAGGGTCAGCCCGTTCCGGCCGAGGTTCGTGACCCACCACTGACCGTCGGCGTAGGTGAACCGGGCGTGCTCCCTGGAAACCGTGGGCACCCCGGGCAGGACGAGCTCCACTTCCCCGCGCCCCGCGCGGGCACCCGGCATCCGGGTCTCCGCCACACAGTCACCCGTGATCAGCCGCAGCGCCGGGACCGGGGGCTGGCCCCGATCGGCGACCGTCGGCAGGCCGGTGACAACCGTCCCAGCCGATGCGGGCTCGCCGCGAGTGTGCCCATCGTGGGCGTAGGGCCAGCCGCCGGCCGGGACCAGCTGAGAATCCCGGACCGGCTGGAAGGCAGACGCCGTGTCCAG
Organism: Actinomycetota bacterium; assembly: GCA_003541285.1. Lineage (GTDB taxonomy): Bacteria > Actinomycetota > Actinomycetes > Streptosporangiales > Streptosporangiaceae > UBA9676. The sequence continues at coordinate 47,639 of DPMS01000234.1, read as the reverse complement.
CGGGCGGGCCTGCCGCAGCTGGTAACGGCCGGCCGGCACCGAGGGATCGCCGGTGACCCACACCTCGGCCGCACCCGGGCGGGCGAACCGGGCGCCGCAGGCGGCAGCCTGCTCCTGGTACACCTCGGAAGCACTCGCGTTGACCAGGCTGATGTCCATCAGCTCGCACAGCGAGCCGAACTCACGCGGGTTCAGCCGCAATTCGACCGAGTTCGGCGCGAGCAGCGACCCACCCGGGGTTATCACGAAGACATCGGGCAGGTGACGCAGGCCCAGTTGCAGGACCTCCTGCCCGTCGCGCCACGGGCGGCTGCGTACCCGCTGGATCCATGGGTGTGCCGCACCGACTCCCATGGCCCGCAACGCCACCACGCACCCGGCGCCGAGCGCCAGCAAGAACAGCAGGAACGCGGTGCCGGCAACGACAGATCCGGTCATGGCGAGCAGCAGCGCCCAGCAGGTGGCCACACCGGCCGCGGCCGCCCAGCGTTTGCGCCTGCGCCTCGGCATCGGGGCACGGGGCGGGCGGCGCGTTGCCTGCCCGCGATCAGTCATCACATTCCGTCCTTGCACGACGCGCCGCTCGCGCGGCAGCCTGGTGGGTCCTTCGAGGATGCGGACGGCAGGCTGCGCAGGTCAACGGTTTGCGCCCGGCTTCCAGATATCTGGAAGTTGGCCCGCGGCGCTCTGCCCACGGCTGGCGCGAGACCTGCACTTGCTGTTCTTGCCCACCCATCGCAGCCGTGCTGGCCCGCGGAATCCGGAGGGCGCATGACCGGGCCTCTGATACAGCCACTGGCCCCGGGCGACCCGCAGCACCTCGGCAGGCACCAGCTCATCGGGCTGCTCGGGCACGGCGGGATGGGCCGCGTCTACCTCGGGGTCTCTCCCGGTGACGCCTCAGCCACTCCGAGACAGAACATTTCAGACGGCAGTAACTGACGCGCCCGCCTGCATGGGAGGTCAGAGCGGGAGGGCTTGAGCTGGTACCCATGAGGTGCCGGCTTGCGGCTGCGCGGTCGCCGCCAGGACGGTCGGGAAGATGTCGAATTGCCGGAGCAGGCCGCTGATGCGCAGCGCCGCAGTCACAGCGGGCGAGGGCGCGGCCAGGCGCAGCACCCCGCCGAGCAGCCTGGCCCTGCGGCCGGTGCCGACCAGCACCGCAAGGCCCCTGGCGTCGCAGAAGCTGACTTCGGACAGATCGAGGACGAGCCGGCTGGCCCACGGCCTGAGTACACCGAGAAGCTGCTCACGCAGCACGGAAGCGCGGGCAACGTCGAGCCTGCCGCTGAGCGCCGCGATGGTATAGCCGTCTCCGGTCCGCGCCGAAAACCTGAGCCCGCTGGGTGGAAGACCAGTACCGTGCAGCATCATGCCTGGCCAGGCCCATCTCGGTTCCAGACGGAACCAGTCTGCTGTGCGCCCAGGGCGACGCTGACATGACTGCCAGCGCACGAGAAGTCCTCGGTTCTCTGACGTTACCATCTGCCGCGTCTCGCCCCGGTTCGTGCAGCATGTCATGCTGGGCCGCACCGGCCGCGCATCCGTGGATCTTGGCTTGCGGTAAGCTGCTCTGGTACGGCGCAGCCATCAAGGGCGCGCCGGTCGTATGTCGCTCGGTGATCGAGCCGGTTCCCACGGACGTGGTGGCCCTCCGACTATGCGGCCACCAAAGTCCTAAGGACAGATCTTTTGTCAGCTCTGCCTATCGAAAGGCCTGACGCTGCCCGCCGCGGGCATACCCGGCACAGCCAGCCAGATACCTTCGCATCCGGCGTCACCTTCGCATCCCTCGGCGTTCCCACGGCGGTGGCTGCCGCCCTCGCGGACGCCGGCATCACCAGCCCGTTCCCGATCCAGGCGGCCACGCTGCCGGACGCGCTGGCCGGCCGCGACATCCTCGGGCGGGGCCGGACCGGCTCCGGCAAGACGCTCGCGTTCTCCATTCCGCTGGTCGCCGCGCTGGCCGGGGGCCACACCATGGCGTGCCGCCCGCGCGGCCTGGTGCTGGTGCCGACCCGCGAGCTGGCAAACCAGGTCCAGGCAGTCCTCCTGCCCCTGGCCAAGGCGGTAGGGCTGAGCGTGGTGACGGTCTTCGGGGGCAGCCCGCAGAGCCGCCAGGTGGCCGCCCTCCAGGCCCGCACCGATATCGTCGTCGCCTGCCCGGGCCGGCTGGCCGACCTTATCGGGCAAGGCCACTGCCACCTCGGCGATGTCGAGGTCAGCGTGCTCGATGAAGCGGACCACATGGCCGACCTCGGGTTCCTGCCGGTGGTGAGGCGCCTGCTGGATGCCACCCCGGCGGAGGGCCAGCGGATGCTGTTCTCAGCGACCCTCGACAAGGACGTCGATGTCCTGGTGCGGCGTTTCCTGAGCGACCCGGCGCGGCATTCGGTGGACTCGGCGGCTGCCGCGCCGGCCGCGATGGTCCACCGCGTGCTCACTGTGACGGCCGCGGACCGGGTGGGTGTTGTCGCTGCCCTGGCGGGTGGCAAGAACCGGTCGCTGATCTTCACCCGGACCAGGCGTTCGGCGCAGCGGCTCGCCCGCCAGCTGGCTGCGGCGCGGATACCCGCCGCCGAACTGCACGGCGACCTTGCGCAGGGTGCCCGTGAGCGGAATCTTGCGTCGTTCGCATCCGGTGCGTCGCGGGTCATGGTCGCGACCGACATCGCGGCCCGCGGCATCGACGTTGAGGGCATCGATCTGGTCATTCACGCGGATCCGCCGGCCGAGCACAAGGCCTACCTGCACCGGTCAGGCCGGACCGCGCGCGCGGGCGCCAGCGGCCTGGTGATCACCCTGCAGACCCCCGCGCAAGCCGGTGATGTGCGCGCGCTGATGCGGAAGGCGAACGTCATCCCGCTGACCGCCACCGCACACCCCGGCTCACCGCTGCTGCGCTCGATCGCCGGCGAACCAGCCGAGCCAGTAACGCCAGTGGCGCAACGGGCTGCGCCGCAGCCGGCCCCGGCAGCAACCCTGGCCACCGGCCGCGGTGCGGCCGCCATGTCCGCCCGCTACCGGGGCCGCAGGCGCTGACGCCGGACCGTGCCCGGACTGCACCGGTCTGCCGGGCGAGGTGCGGCCGGCACGGCACACAGCAGCCGGCCCGCATAGCCATGCGGGTCTTCAGGCCCGTCTCTTGAAGGAGAACTGGAAATGACTCAAGGAACCGTGAAGTGGTTCAACCCGGATAAGGGGTACGGATTTATCGCCCCCGATGACGGCAGCGCCGACGTCTTCGTTCACCACTCGGTGATCGATGCAGGCGGCTACCGCACCCTGGACGAAGGCCAGAAGGTGGAATACACCGCCAGCCAGGGTCCCAAGGGCCCGCAGGCTGAGCAGGCCCGCGCTATCTGACGACGACCGTGCAGGCCCGCCCTCGGGCGGGCCTGCACCACGTCCTGCCGCACCTCACGCTGGGCTCGGTCAGCGGCGCGGGACACCCGGTCGAGGAAGCGCAGCATTTCCACCGGGACGGGCATCACGATGGTGCGGCTGTTTTTCTCGGCGGCAACCTCGACGACCGTTTGCAGCAACCGCAACTGCAGGGCGGCCGGGTCGGCGGCCATGACGGACGCAGCCTGGGCGAGCTTACTGGCGGCCCGGAATTCGCCGCCGGCGGCGATGATCCGTGCCCGGCGTTCGCGTTCGGCTTCTGCCTGCCGGGACATCGAGCGTTTCATCGGCTCGGGCAGGGAGACGTCTCTGACTTCGACTCTCTCCACCCGGATGCCCCAGGGCTGTTCGGTGGGCTGGTCGATCACGGTCTTCAGTTCGGCGTTGACCTTCTCCCGCTCGGACAGCAACTGGTCCATGTCGCTGCGCCCGGTGACCGCCCGCAGCGAGGTCGCGGCGACCTGGGCGCTGGCGAATTTGTAGTCCTGCACGTTGACGATCGCCTTGAGAGGGTCGACGACCCGGTAGTAGACGACCGCGTCCACCCGCATCGTGACGTTGTCGCGGGTGATGGTTTCCTGGCCGACAGGCCGCGGGCGCGCACCCATCCGGGCAGGAAGATCTGCAGCCTGACAGGTTGACGGCGCCGACCCACGATCTGGCCGTTGTCCCACCGGGCTACGGTACAGAAACCCGCCTCGGACGACTTCCCCGCAGGCGGGCTGTCCCTACCGCCGGTGCCCGGCGCAGCCACGGTGGTCGCCTACGGTGGTGGTCGTGCGGGGAGTTCCGTGGTGGGGCGTGGTCTCGTCGGCCGCGGCCCCGGTGCTGCTGGTTGGCGGGTGGACAGTTGCTGCCGGGTTGCAGCCGCGCCCGTTCAATGCGGTAACTGGCACCATCAGCGCCCTCGCGGCGGTGGGCGCCGCAGACCGGTGGGTGATGACGCTCGCGTTCTTGATAGTGGGTGCCTGTGATGTCGTATCGGGATTGGCGCTCAGGCCGGCCGGCGCACCTGGGCGGCTGATCCTGATAGCGGGTGGCGTCGCTGGCATGCTGGTCGCAGCGAGCCCACTGCCGGCCGCGGGAGGCGTTTCGCTGTCGCACAGGTTCTGGGCGGTGGTCGGGTTTGCAGCCCTGGCGGCCTGGCCGGTTGCTGCCCAGCGGCGGGGGCCTTCGGTGCCCTGGGCGCTGCGGCCGGCTGTTGCGGCCTGCGCCACCGGGGTGCTGCTCGGCCTCCTCGCGTGGTTCGGCGCGGAACTGGTCACCGGGGGCGGGCTGGCCGGCCTGGCAGAGCGGTTCCTGGGCGGGGCGCAGGCGGTCTGGCCGCTGGCGGTGGTCCTGTCCTGCAACCGGAGCCAGCGACCGCTCGTTCCCGCCTGAACTCACCGGTTGATGGTGATGGTCCCTACGGCCCGGAACTGGCGATCCGCTGCCACGCCGCGCACGTCCCCTTTGACCCCGAACGACTGACGGTGCCGGTGCCGGCCAGCCGCATCCTGGCCGTCAATCACGGTGGCGATGGCGATAGCACCGGCGCCCCCTGCCATTACGGTTGTGCCGTTCCGGGTGAGGATCTCAGTTGTGCTGCCGCCTCCCGGGGATCCACCGGATCGAAGAAGACGCCTGCACCTAGCTCCGCGGCGGCAAGATGCCGCCGCAGACCAGGCGCCCGCAATACGGGCGCTAGATGCACATGGAGGTGGGCGGCCGGCCAGTCGCCCCCGTCGGCTGGGCGCTGATGTATCCACAGCATGTAGGGAGCGCCGCGCCCAAAGAGCCGCTCCAGGCGGGTCAGCGAGTCAACGAGAATCACTCCCAGCCCTGTCCGCAGCGACTGGCCCGCCGTTGGCAGATCAGCAACGTGAGCGCAAGGGGAGATCAGCATTTCATACGGCCATGAGGGAGCCCATGGCACACTCACCTGCCATCCCGGTTGGCGTGTGACTATCAGTTCGCCGTCGATATCTTTGCAGAGGCCGCAATTACTCTTCGAAAGCTCGGATTTAGGGATGGGAGGGATCTCGCTAAATGCCATGATCTGACTGTGAGGGTGATCAATCGTAGTGCCGATGACCCGGCCGCGGTTCTCGAAAATGAACACATAGCTAACGTCTTCGCGCGACCCAAGCACCGAAGTACGCGCAGACCACAACTCGACGACCCGGGCGGATCGGTCCTCGCCTAGCCTTGGGAAGGAAGAATCGTGGTCGGGGCCGTGCAGGATCACTTCGTGACGCCCGTTGGCCAGGCTAGGCCAACGATTTGGAATGTGCAGAACATCATACGCACCGGGCGCCTCAAGCCCGCCCGGGCAGAACGGGCACATCCCATCCGGATGAACAGGCCGATGCTGTCGCCATGGAGTGACGACCACATGGGCACCTGTCAGCGGATCGATGCGGAAACCGGTTTCGCTCATTACTTCATCCGGGACAGACAAAGCGCTCACCTCAGGGCGGGTGCCGCATATCTGAGCAGCCGCAAGCCCTCGAGTCTCAGCGCCTGTGGGTATATCGCCTTGTAGATGTGACAGTTCGGTGATTTGATGTCGTACCGGCCGGTCGCTTTGAAAGTGGCCACCGCACACCCCCCTGAGCACCAGTAACGCCAGGTGCAGTCGCGGCATCCTTCCTTTTCCTCGACCGGCGGATTCTGTACTGTTGCGGTGTCCGTTCGGATCAGTTGCAGCGGATCGTGCGTGAGAATATCGCCGAGCGTCCGCTCGATCTCCATATGACACTTCGCGATCCTGCCCAGGTGGTCGATGACCACGTAGTCCTGGCCGACGCCGCAGGCGTGCTGCCGCGGTTCAAGCAGTTGCCCTCGGTCGAGGACCGATCCCAGGACACTCCAGCGGGGCAGTGACTCCTCGATGACGGAGAAGGCTTCGAGCAGGGCTGCGATCATGGTCTGTTCCTGGTAACGCAGGTCGGGGAAGCTGGCCGCGCAGTCGTTGTCGCGGAAGAAATTGAGGCTGAACGTGAGTTCGCGGTCCAGCGCGAACCGGACGACTTCGGCCAAGCCGCCGACGTTGCGGTTGGTGATGGTGATGGACAGGTGCGGAGCGTGATCCTGCCCGATCAGCCGCCCGATCGTGCGCTCGACGAGCTGAAAGGACGGCCTGCCGTTCACCAGCGGCCGCTGGATGTCATGCTGGCTGCCCAGGCCGTCCAGTGAGATCATCACCCTGATGCCCGCAGACCTCAGTGCCCCGATCAGCCCGGGTGAGAGGGCTACGCCGTTGCTCAGCAGGGTGGCTTGCAGGTCCAGACCGGATTGGGCGGCCAGCTCCTGGGCGTGGGCATGCATCTTCATCATCAGCCGGTGATTGAGGCTCGCTTCTCCGCCGGCGTATTTCAGCTTGACAGCGGGGAAGCCGTGAGCGATGGCTGACCGGATCACAGCCTCAACGGCCGCCTGGCCGGTGGACTCGTCCATGCCCTCCGCCGACTTGTTCACGTAGCAGTACGGGCAGCGCAGGTTACAGGCGTTGGTCACATGCAGCCAGGCAGTCAGGACCTTGCCGCCGGGAAACAAGCCCTGCGGAGGGTGCCCGGCCGGATGGATAACGTCGAATTGGCTGAGGCGGGTGATGACTTCTCCAAAGTCATCACCGGGCCGGTCAGCGTGCACGCCCCCGGACGGCTCCTCCTCCCGCAGGCGGGCCCGCACCTCCTGCAGGGTGGCCGGGTGCTGAAAGCGGCGAAAGATCTGGTGCGCCTGCTCGTTGACGACGACCACGCCGCCCCGGCCCGCCGAGTTGAACAGCAGTTGATGTTGTCCATCGAGCCGCATCTCCACCACGCCGGCGCCACGGACCCAGCGTCGGGTGTCGGTGGCGGCCACCGGCGGGGTGACCCCCGGTGCCCGCACTTGCTGGCTGTCGCTGACGGGGCAGGCACAGTCTTCGCAGCTGTGGATCAAGAGTCCTGGCGCGCCAGGCACGTCGAAGCTGGACAACGCAATAGCCCGGCGCACCCGCCGTGCTGATGTCATGGACCACGCCTCTCTGACGGTGAAGCTGTGGAACGGATTTCGCTAGTACAGCTCTTCCAGCCCGGCCAGGAGCAAGGTCGCTGCCGACGCCTCGCGGCTCCAGGCACGGCGAAGAACTGCCTGCCATTCTGCCTTGATCTGTTGTGACAGCGGCGCAATGAGCTCCCCGAGAGCCCTGAATTCTTCTGCGACCGTCGCCGCCCCAGAGGACCCGACGTATTCCTGTGCGATAAGGGCAAAACCGTTCCGGTAGTGATCCAGGGCAGTGCCCAGGCCGCTCTCATCGCCCGTCGTCAGTGAATGGCGAACCAGGAGATGCCCCTGCAGGAGTTCCCATCTGCCTTTCAGGTCTGGGAACTCGTACTCGCCCATGGCCTGAGCGATCTCAGCCTCGTGGGCGTCGATCTGATCGAGATAGTCCGGCCGCCCCGTCTTCACCCAGGCCCGGTAGCACAGTTCGGCATGCTCGACCAGGCTCGCGAACCAGAACCACCCATCGGACAGCCTGTGGCTCTCCCGGATACCGGTCGCCAGGTACTTCAGGCCCTCGTCGACGTCCTCGCCGTAGATGCGCCCGGCCCGGTTGAGAGCGGACGGATAGCCGCGGACAGCCAGGTCCCGGCACAGGTCCAGCGCCGTCGTGATGAGCCGCTTGGCCGCTGGTACGGGATCGGGTACGAGTTGGATCCGCTCCTGGGCCGACTGGAACAGGCAGATGGCCTGCTCCTGATAGACAAGCCCCAGCCACGCCCAGTTCCGCAACTCTTCGAAGATGCGCTCGGCCTCAGCGTAGGCTTCCCACGCCTTCTGGAACCTGCGCTCATAACGGAGCACCTCGCCAAGGACACTCCAGGAGTTGCCTTCCTCCTGCCGGTTCCCCAGCCGGCGCCGGACAGTGATGGCACTTTGCGCGAGGTTCGTGCCAGCACGATAGTCGCCGGTCAGTCCCTTGACGTAGGCCCAATTGGACTGGATCGAGGCCATCTCCTCCCGGTCCTCGGCTGAGCCCCCGGCGAGCAGAGTCGCCGAGATCGCGTCCCGCGCGCGCGCGTAGGCGTCGTCGGCGTCATGCCAGCTACCCATGTTGCGGTAGTAGAAGCCCAGTTCCTTGTGGGCCTTCGCGATCAGCCTCGGCCGGTCCGCGGACCGCAGGCGCCTCGCTTCGGCTAGCGATCGCTGGAAATGATCCTCGGCCTCCCTGACCCGGCCCGGGATGCGCATGCATGCGTTCCCGCGCAGATTGCACAGGCGATAACGCTGGATCGTGCTGGCGCTCTCCTCCGGCAGGTTGTCGAGCAACTTAAGCGCCGTTCCCGGCTGCTCGGACCTGATCAGGTAGTCAGCGAGGCTTACGCCGATCTCAAGATGGAGATTCCTGCCCTGCCTGGATTCCAGCCATGCGCGGAACTCATCGATGACCTCGCCGACGACGTCGCCGGACGCATGCGCGTGGACTCCCCCGGGCAGGAAACGCTGGATCTCGGCCGCGAGCAGATCCTGGAACAGGATGTCGTGATCGGTCTTGGCCTGGTCCATCAACGTCAGGAAGTGCGAGCACCCTTTCCCGAAGTCGCACAGCACCTCATAGCAGAGCCGGGTGGCCTTGAACTGGGACAGTTCACGTTTCTGTGCCTCCAGCCGGGCCGCGTCCCGGATGAGCCTGCTCTCCTCCTCAGCCGGGACGTGATCGCTGTCGGTCACCAGCCTGGGCGGCAAGGATTGCAGCGCGTCATCCAGCCTGGCCAGTTCCTCCTTCAGCGCCGTTTCGCTGGCAACGCTCAGTTCCGTGTAGATCGCTCGCGCGCGCTGCCATAGCTGGTCCCGCCACTGCTTGCCCTGGTCATGCAACGGAACGATGCGCAGCGCGAGTTCCTCGGCCACCGCGTCGTGCAGCGTCACATACCGGCGGTTGGCCCGGGGCCGGATCCAGGGGATCCGGAGCAACTCGTCCCAGGCCGCGGCCAGGGTCGGTACGCCATCCGGGAGCGGGCGGTCAGCCATGAGCCGCTCCCAGACCTCCTGGTTGACGCTCTCGCGCACGACGGCCAGCCGCTTGAGTGCCTCGTGCCAGAAGTCGGTCTCGTTGTAGGGCGCGACTAGGTGGCGCATGAACGCCTCGTGCAGGCTGCGCCCGGCCGGGGGCAGTTCTCCCTGGTAGGGCACCCACTCCGCGATGGTGTCGAACGACTGGGCCGCCTCCTCCGGGATTCCGGTGCTCTGGAGGTAGTCCACCGTGAACGCCAGCCAGAGCGGGTGTCCCCGGGTCAGCAGGATGAGCTTCTCTCTCTCCTTGTCGTCCTTGGAGAGGCCGGAAGCGACTCCGCTCCTGGTGAGATAGTCAAGCGCGGCTTCCCGGGTGAACTCACCAAGCTCGATGGTGGTCACGGGCAGGGGCTGGTACGGGTCCTCCAGTTCGTGACGGATCGGGTCCTCTGCGTCCGCCCCCCAGAGCGGACGGCCAGCCAGGATGAAGAGAGTGGCCGGAAGATCCTTCATCCAGTGGGCCAGCGTCTGCAGCAGGTACATGCCGCGGATGACTTCCACGGTGTCCATGCTTATGACGACCGTCTTGCCACTACCCTCGGTAAAATCCCGGTAGCAGTCGGCAAAGATCTTCTTGATCTGCGCGAGATGGCTGACCACCGTCTCGTAGCCAATGCGCGGCCTGGTGTAGACCGGCAGCCGGGAAAGATGCTCCAGGTATGGCCCGAAAAAACGGTGATCCGGGTCCAGCCCACTCGCGACATGCCGCTCCAGGTTGGACAGCAGCCAGTATTCCGAGTCGTCGATATCAACCGGATGGACCCAGACCGTCGCCGGATCGTGCGCGCGGGCCTGCGCCAGCCTGCGCACGAGCGAGGTCTTACCGACACCGCCCGGGCCATACAGCAGCACCGCGCGGCTCGTGCGGTCCTCCCGTACCCGCGTGGCTTCCTCGAGGATCCGCCGTTCCTCATCCCGCGGAATGTAGCCTGGGTACAGGTCCTCTTCGCCCATGTTCATGAATCCTCTGGATTCAGTACGATCTCGACGAGCCGGCTGAGCAGGCCATCGCCATCGCCGACAACTTCCTCAAGTTCGCCGTCATTCTTCATCCGCTCCGCCGCAAAATCCCGGAGTTCATCGAGCGTAAAGGCGGCAGAGGCGCGGAGTGCGGATGACAGTTTCTTTGCCGATTCGGACAACCTCGGCTTCATCTCGGCAGGGTCGCGGAGGCAAAGTGCGCTGGCTTCGTGCCACAGGCACTCCACCAAGCCAACGACCTGCTCGGTGCCGACTTGCTTGTCTGCCCAGATCTCCACGAACTGGCGGGCCTCGTCGTGCGCCAGGCTCCGTTGCTCCGGTGACCGGTAGAAGTGACGGAACAGCAGCCGGCGGATCGCCGCGTGCATCTCCTTCCATGGTTCGTTCAGCGGCCGGCGCAGCAGGGCGGTGTCGCTGATAGCCTCCGACAGATCTGCCAGTGCCCAGCCCGCAGCCGACAGGGCTTCGCGGAAGCCAGCATCGGAATCCAGATGGTGGCGCAGGTGAGACATGGTGAAGAGGCGGTATGGCGTCAGCACCCGGCACGCGTCCACCAGTGCCGCCAGTTGCCCGCCGGCTTCCTTCCGGCTATCGGGGAGCAGGCTCGCCGGCGTGAGGAGTTCCTCCCGGACGTAGGGGCCCGCGAGTTCTTCGAACAGGTCCTGCGTCTCCAGGCGGTCCATCTCAACCCACTCCTCCTCCCGTACCCACTGGAGGCAGCGCACGAGCAGGGCGGGCAGCCCCTCGGTCACGCTATGGACGCGGGCGGCATTTCTTGTGAACTCCGCCGGGGAAAAGGTGTTTCCCATAGCATCGGAAAGCTCGCGCAGGGCTTGCTGCACGACATCGGGGGTGAATTCGGTGAGCGGCAGGGCTGAAAGGCGTGGCGGCGGAGTAACCCCTCGCCATCCATCGTCCCGGCGGCTGGCCACGATAAGTGCGAGACGAAGATCTCTCTTTCCCATGTCCTGGACGAAACGGTAGATCTGGCCCAGGCTCACCCGCAGGGCAGTGGCCGTTTCTTCGGTAAGCAACTCGGCGTTGTCTACCAGGCACAGATTGGGCCGTCCGCTCCTGAGGATCTCCTGTGCGATGCGGCGTGGGCTCTGCCCGGCAGCCGCCGGCGAGGTATTTCCGAACAGGAGCGTGAGCAGCGCCACTGGGTCGGCACGCACCTCGGCTGGCTGCGAACGTAGGTCAAGCAGCCTCACGACCCAGGGAACAGGCTTGGAGAATGCGTCATCGTGGCTGACGCGTTCGAGGAACCAGGTCCTACCGAGTTGGGGTGGTGCGACCACGAGCCAGAAGTGCGGGCCCGCCGCATTGGCAAGCCCATTTAATACCCTCTGCAGCTCGTCGTGGCGGTTACGGAAGACTGGTTCGATGTCGCTGGCCGGCCGGGGCCCGCCAGGGTTCACTGCGGTAGAAAGCAGTTCCTCGGCGCGCTCGAACCGGCCGGCCAGCTGCCGAAGCCCCTCTTCGACCTTCCCCGGGCTGTACATGTCCACCCAGTCGTAGCTGCCGAGAACCCCGGCGTCCGCGGGCGGAACGTTCGCGATGGCGGCCACGTTGATAAAGGCCGCGCTGGGATCGTCGGCCTGGAGCCTTTGCTCGCGGTGAATGGCCATATCGAGTTCTATTCCACACCAGTTCGACTCGCGAAAATCCGGGGACAGCAGGGCAAGGAAGGCATGTGAACGCCTTATACGGTCTTCGATCTGTGGCCTGAACCGCCCTCCCCTCTGTACCGGATCCATCCAGTTGAAGATCGTGTGACCAGCCTCAGTCAGCCGGTCCGCAATCCTGCTGGCGATTCTGCTATCTTCCTCAGCGTAGCTCAGGAAAATGTTCACATCCACCTCCCTGAGCAGCGTGGCTTGTCAGGGATCGCACCACTCATAGACGATTCAGCCAATCTAGGCACAAAGGTGCTGTGGAGCAGAACAGCTGGCGGGCCAGCGGAAGGGCTCCGCGAGTACCGGGTACTGCCAGTGCGGAAGCCGGGCCTGGCGAACAGGTGCCAGCTGATGATTGTGCGGCCAGTCCCCCGGCCATGCGGTTGCTTGATCACCGCGCGGTCCCCTCCTATGTCCGCCCGCCCGCAGCGCCTGCAAGGTTCCGTGCTCCGGGCCCATACGCCGGCCAACGGCACGGACCTCTGGCGGTCTTGCCCAGTAACGGGAACTGGCGCCTGAGTTGACCGGCTGACAGCCATCCGGGACCGATCATCGGCGCTGGGGGCCACAACCCGCCTGAAAGCTACCCAATAAATAGGGATTGCTAGCGCCGCAAGGAACGATCACCACAGGGCCGTCAGATCGCGGGGTGATCGGCTGTCCGAGGCAGTCGCCTCCACACTGCGTTCGTTAAGCACCTTTCACTGTGTTTTGACGTGCATTCGCCAGAGCAGAATATGATGACCGGCATCGGCAGCGCAACCTCGGTTCTCACATTCATTCACTGCCCGCCCCGGCCTGGCGTCCCCGGGATTGAAAGCGCTGCTGCTGTGGCAGTTTGGGCTGGTGATAAGGCGCACACACATCCGTAATTCAGGTCATACCAGGCTCGAAGCACCGTTTACCGGACGGCCCCCTGCCCCGGCAGCAACCTGCCATGTCTCAGCCGCTGGGTGAACTCACTTCGGCAAGCGGTACGAAGCCGCCGCCACCGAACCCGTGATGGCTGGTACCCAGGTCGCGGTCTCGCCACCGGACGGACAATGGGCTCAGCCACCCTTCAACCGAATCACGGTCAGGCAGTCCAGCCGTGTCCGGGTGGCACCGGCCGACCCGCGGTCCGCACATGCAGCGCGGCCGCCGCCTGCGGGCTCCGCGTCACGGCCGCCGTAAGCGGGGATAGGACTTCATCGGCGGCGGCGGCCGGGGTAAGCTACGGGGCCACTGCCGGCGCCAGCGTGAGCGTTGCCGCCTCGGCAACGGCCGCGGCCGGGCAGGCGGCCGGGCGTGGCCATCCGGCGCACAGCCGCCCATGCACACCCGGCGACCCGGAACCCGGACCTGCGAACCTTGCCCGCAATGCGCATGGGCACCACACCTGGTTTTTCAACCGGATAGTCTTCGGGGGCCGGCGCCGAGGGCATTGCCCGCCGCGACAGCCGGAACGATCAGATGCGGCGGGTTGCGTAGGTACCGCGCCCTGATGTAGTCGATGCGAATGGAGAGGCGCGGCGTGCTGGACAAAGACAGCAGCCGGCCTGCAGCCGGCCGGGAGGCACTCATCCGCTCTGCGATCAGCAGCTGGCGGGACAGCCTCATCGACCTCACGGCGGCAAACCGGCTCATCGACTTCAGGCCGGGCAGGACCGGCATGGTGGGGGTGTCCCGCCCCTCTGCTGATGACATCCTCGCGCGCCTCAGGGCGGGTGGCACTTTCACGTTCCGGTCCCTGAAGCCTTGGCCGACCGAGCCCTGGGCGGGCGAGGAAGCACACACCCAGCCAGCAGATGAAAGTGAACGGACTGCCGGTGCGGCGGCTGCGGTCCCGCCACCGGCTCCGTACATCCTCGACACCAGCAAGGACCCGGACGACCTCGATGCCGCACTCCGGGCGCTCATGCGGCACTCGAACCGGGAGTACCTGGACCGGGGCTTGCCGGTCCTGTACCTGGCGTTCGGTACTTTGACGTGGACCGACCGGGACCGGGCCCGCTACACGAGCCCGTTGCTGCTGGTGCCGGTCCGGCTGGTGACCACCGAGCCACGGCAACCGCCGATGCTGGAGCCGACCGACGATGACCCGGCCGTCAATCCGGCGCTCAGCCTGAAGCTGTCCCAGTACGGGCTCGCGCTGCCCCGCGTAGACGACCCGGCGGAGGTCACGCCGAGCGGGCTCCTGGACGCGGTCCGCGCAGCGGTCGCTGCCAGGGATGGCTGGCAGGTCAGCGAAAGCGCCGCGCTCTCGTGTTTCTCGTTCATGAAGGGAGCGATGTACCGGGACCTGCTCGATCATGAGGACCTGGCCGCGGTGCACCCGGCGGTGAGGGCCCTGGCTGCTCGCGGGCTGACCTGGTCCGGGCCCGTCTTCGAGGAGACCGCAGGGCACCAGACTGGCACGCGCGCGGCCCCTGAGGTCCCCCCGGTGATCTTGGACGCCGACTCCTCGCAGCGGGCCTGCGTCGCGGCCGCGCTCGGCGGCCGTTCGTTCGTAATGAACGGCCCTCCGGGCACGGGCAAGAGCCAGACGATCGCGAACACGATCGGTGCCCTGCTGCACGCGGGCAAGACCGTGCTGTTCGTATCGGAGAAGGCTGCCGCGCTCGACGTGGTGCGGGACCGGCTGACCGAGGCCGGGCTGGGCGGGTACCTGCTGGACCTGCATTCGCACAACGCGACGCGCAAAGAGGTGGCCGTGTCGCTGGGCAAGGCGCTGGACACGGTACCTGCCGCGCCCGCAACTGTGCCGCCCATGGACATGGACGCGGCCCGCAGGCGCCGGGAGCAGCTCACCGCGTACGCCAACGCCGTGAACCGTGTACGGGATCCGCTCGGGTACTCGCTGCATGACGTCCTCGGGATGATCGCCAGCCTGCACGCGGTTCCTGCCGCTCCCGCCATGGGTCTTGCCCCGGTGCACCTGACAGCGGAGGTGTTCGGCGAAATCCGCCGCACCGCGGCGGCCCTGGCGGCTGCCTGGCGGCCGGCCGCGCAGGGGCGGCCGTTCGCCTGGCGCGGCGTAACCGAGCGGGGCTCGCTGGACGACCGGCTCTACCAGGCAGCATCCGCCCTGGAAGCACTCGCCGGGGTGGTCCGGGTCAACCAGACACTGGCCGACGCCACCGGGCTGACCCGCCCGTCTCACGCGGAGGCCCTCGCCGGGTTGGTGGACCATCTGATGACGTGGCCGGAGGCGCTGCCGGACGAGTGGCTGACGGTGGACACGCTCGACGCGGTGGATACGGCGGTTGCCCAGCTCGCCGCCGCGCTCACCGCGATCGCTGCCCGGGAAAGCCAGGCCTCTCAGGCTGCCGGAGTCCCCTGGCCGGCGATACCGCGGCAGGATGCGCTGCCCGTGATCGACTCCAAGGCCCTTGCGGCGCTGACCCCGGCCTGCGCCGACGTCAGCGGCTTGACCGCCGGGCAGATCGCCGGGCTCGCGCGGGACTTCTCGGCGGGCGCTGGCCTGCTGGAAAAACGGCTGGTCACGCTGTCCGGCCTGGCCAGCATGCTCGGCCTCCGCGCTCCCGCGACCTTCAGCCAGGCCAACGACGTGCTGGTCCTCGCCCGGCTGGCCGGAGAACCCGACCGTCCCGAACGAGCCTGGCTGTCGGTCCCCGGTCACCAGGCGGCCAGCACCGCCGGGCGGGTTCTCTACGATGCCCACCGCGCGCTGGACAGAGCGGAAGCTGACGCCAGCGCCTACTTCACCCGCGACGCGCTCCGCCACGACGTGGGCGGCCTGGCACAGCGGTTCGCGGACGACCATCACCGCCTCGGCAAACTGTCCGGGGAGTACCGGGCCGACAAGAAGACCGTCGCGGCGTTCACCAGGGAGGGGATAGCCGTGGAGACGGCGCAGGAGCACCTCGGGCTCGCCGCCGCCTGGAAGCACGCCGCGCAGGCGCTCGCCGCAGCCGAGGCGAGCCACGCCACGCTGCTCGGCCCGCATTACATCGGCCGGGGCACGGACTTCGACCGGCTCGGCCGGGCGCTCGCCCATGCCGCAACCGCCGTGCGCTGCGCTCGCGGGCAGGACCTGTCGCAGGCCGCCGGACACATCTCCCGTGACGCAGTTCCGAAGCCGGTTATCACCGCAACCTTGACTGAGATCCGCCAGGACCTTTCTGCCTGGCAGGCGACTCTCGCGCCGCCGCCCGCGACTGCCGCGCGCCCGGAACTGCTGAACGGCACGATCGCCGAGGCGATCTGGTGGCTGCGGGCCCACCCGGGGCCCCTGCATGCCGCGAGCGAGTTCACCCGTGCGGTCAGCGAGGTCAAGGGCAGGCAGCTCACCTTCGGCCAGGCCCGGCAGATGGTGGCCCTGCGGGAGGCGGCCGACTCTGCCCACGCACAGCTGGCCGCGCGGGATGACGTGTTCCAGGACCTGTGTGGTCAGCTGTACGCAGGAGTTGCAACCGACGTCGCGGCACTCCGGGCCGCGCTGGAGTGGGCGCGGCGCCTGCGCGCGATGCCGGGCTACGAGCACGTGCCGCTCACCCCGTCGCACCTCAAGGCGGCCGAAAGCGCTGTTCCGACCGACCGCCTGGCCAAGGCCGCTGATGCGTGGCGCGAGGGTTGCGCGGCCCTGCTGGCGGCGTTCAGCCCGCATCGCCGCCGGGAACTGGCCGCCGAACTCGACGACTACCAGGGCGGCGATGAGCTGTTCGAAGTCATGTTCAACGACACGAGCGGGCGTGATGAATGGCATGCCTACCAGGCGGCCCGTGCCTCCCTGGCCGCCCGCGGCATGGATGCGGCCGTTGATTTCTGCATCGCCGAACGGGTTGAGCCTGCCCAGGTCCCCCAGGTGATCGAACGGGCACTCCTGCAGGAATGGGCTGAATACCAGCTGCGGACCGACCCGGCCCTCGCTCCGCTCCGGGCCGTGGGCAGGGACGCGCTGGTCCGTGAGTACCAGCGGCTGGACAGGGCACTGCGAGCGGCGGCGGCCGGCGACATCATCCGCGCCTGCAACGCCCGGCGCCCGCGCAGCGACACTGGCGAGTCCGCTGTCATCCGCCGCGAGGCGGAAAAGCAGAAGAAGCACATGCCGGTGCGGGAACTCATCGAACAGGCCCGCCACGTCACCCAGGCGATCAAACCGTGCTTCATGATGTCCCCGCTGGCGGTCAGCCAGTACCTGCCCGCCGGCATGCACTTCGACGTCGTCATCTTCGACGAGGCCAGCCAGATCAGCCCGGCCAATGCCATCACCTGCATCTACCGCGGCAGCGCCCTGATCCTGGCCGGAGACCAGAAGCAGCTGCCACCCGCCAGCTGCTCCGGCAGCGGCCCCCGGGACGATGGGGAGGAGTGGCCGGCGGAATCCGAAGAAACCTCCGACCTCGAATCGGTCCTCGACCTCGCGAAGGGATCCGGGGTGTTCCAGAACCTCACCCTGCGCTGGCATTACCGATCCCGGCATGAGGCACTGATCGCTTTCTCCAGCGCCGCGTTCTACCAGGGCCGCCTGATCCCCTTGCCCGGCGGGGACAGCGGCGGGCCCGATGCCGGCGTGGAACTGTTCCATGGCGAGGGGACTTACCGGAGGGGAACCTCACGGGACAACCCGGACGAGGCCGCGCGGGTGGCGCAGCGGGTCATCCACCACTACGACACCCGCCCGGCCCTCAGCCTGGGCGTGGTGACCCTCAGCGAAGCCCAGGCCAGCGCCATCGAGACCGCCCTTGGCAAGGCCCGTCAGCAGCGGCCCGACCTGGACAGGTTCTTCACCACCCACCGGCTGCGCGGGTTCTTCGTCAAGAACGCCGAATCGGCCCAGGGCGACGAACGGGACGTCCTGATCTTGTCCATCGGCTACGGGCCAGACGAGAACGGCAAGCTCACGATGAACTTCGGCCCCCTCAGCAGGCACGGCGGGTGGCGCAGGCTCAACGTGGCCATCACCCGCGCCCGCTACCGCATCGAAATCGTCAGCAGCATCCGCGCCGGCGACATCCCCGAATCTGTCACCAGTGAAGGGCTCAGGCACCTCCGCCGCTACCTCAACTACGCGGCCCGGGGGCCTGCCCGCGCTCAGCACCATCTACCTGGGTGAGGGTGACCGCGGACCCGCCGCTTGCGGGGACGCGGGAACACGGTCAGCCCGCACACCGAAATACGTGCCGAAAATCCGTCCACATGCCTGGCACCAGGCAATCAGTGACGGGAAGAGGCGAGGACGTCGTCGAGGGTCTGGAGGAAAAGGTCGGCGTGTTCGCACTGGAAAACAAGGGGGGGCCGGACCTTCAGCACGTTTCCAGCCGGGCCGGTAGCACTGATCAGTATGCCCCGCTCCCGCATCGCCTCAGTGACCCTCCGGGCGTGCCCGGCTGCGGGCGCACGGGTCTGCTGGTCGTCAACGAGTTCGACGCCGAGCAGGAGGCCTTCGCCGCGGACGTCCCCGATGAGAGGGTGGCGCTCCGCGAGTGCCATCAGGCCCTGCCTGAGGTAGGCGCCGGTCTGCGCGGCGTTTGCCACCAGGCTCTCATCCTCGATGACGTCGAGGACGGCGAGCGCGGCCACGCAGGCCACCGGGTTACCGCCGAAGGTGCTGAACAGCTCGGTCTCCTCCGGAACGGTCTCAAGTACCCCGGACCGGGCCACGAGGGCGGCGACCGGGAAGCCGTTGCCCATCGGCTTTCCCATCACCACCATGTCAGGCTCGATTCCTGAGGCCTGGAAGCTCCACAGGTGGGTGCCGGACCGGCCATGACCGGCCTGCACTTCGTCGGCTACCAGCAGGCCGCCCAGAGCCTGCACCCGCTGGGCCGCTTCTCGCAGGTAGGCGGGCGGGGGCGACAGGATGCCGTCGGCCGTGAAAGCCGGATCAACATACATGGCAGCCAGGCCGCGGTCGCCGAGCGCGTCCGCGGCGCCGTCGACATGGGTGGCATACCGCTCAGCCCACCCGTCTTCTTCTCGCCGGTAAGCGCCGCGATACCCGTCGGGCGCGGGGACCGTAGCGACATGCGCGGGCCGCTCGCCCTTGGCCCACTCCTCGGGCGAGAAGGCGTGGGTGGCCTCGGTCAGGCCGTGGTAGGCATAGGCGCTCACCACCGCGCCAGCCCGCCCGGTAGCCGCGCGGGCGATCCGCCACGCGAGGTCGTTGGCCTCGCTGCCGGAGTTCACGACCAGGACGGCGTCGAGCCCGGGCGGCACAGTGGCTGTGAGCCGCTCAGCGAGTTCGACGATCGCCTCGTGCAGATAGCGGCTGTGGGCCGCCAGGAGCCGCTGCTGTCCGGCCACCGCCCGCACAACCCGGGGGTGGCTGTGGCCGACCACGGGCACGTTGTTGTAGCAGTCGAGATACCGTCGGCCGTCAGGTGCGAACAGCCAGACCCCCTCCCCGCGGACCAGGTGCACCGGGTGGTCATAGAACAACGGCGACCGGGGCAGCACCCGCCGGCGCCGCTCCAGCAGATCGCCAGTGGCGGACCGGCGGTAGGGCAGCCCGCGGCAGGCTTCCCGGAAACGCCGCGCGACAGCATCCATCCCCATTGCCTCAATGCCGTCGAGGAAGGCGCGGGCCCCGGGCTCGCCGCTCACGCTGTAGGCGGCGTTGCCCGGGTAGAGCCCGCTCCGCCAGGCGCTGACCGCGACCTCCGTGGCAAGCCGGGCCGCGACCAGGTCCGCGAGGAGGCCGGCCTCCTCGTCTTCCAATGGCGTCACCGAGACGTAGCCGCCGATCATCGCATCGGCCGCCTCGATGGCGTCATCACGGCCGTGGAGCACATCCGCGACGGCGACAGCCAGATCACACACCAGTGCCGCATGGGTCATGTCCCCAAAGTCCACGATCCCGCTGACCCGAAGATCATCACCCAGCAGCACGTTGTCCAGGCTCATGTCGCCGTGGATCACCTGTGCGCGCAGTTCCGGCAGCACCGGGGCGACCCGTGCCTCGAACCGGTCCAGGACCCGTTCCACCTGAGCCTTGCGCTCACCGTCAGAGAGGTGAGTGAGCAGCGGGCGGAGCTTGAGCGCGTGCGTGACGTCCCACAAGATCTCGTAGTCGGCCGCAGGGTGGAAAAAGCCCCGCAGCGCCCGCCCCAGACGGGCTGTGATCTGCCCGAAAGACCAGATCGCCCGGGTGGTGAGCGCCGATGCCGCCGTCACCTGCCCGGGCAGGAACGTGAACAGCCGCGCGAGGTACACCCGGCCGTCAGGCCCCGGGACCTCGACCCAGGGTTCCCCCGTCGTGCCCGGCAGGACACGCATCACCGGCAGGCCCGGATCCACCCGCTCGATGTGGCGGAGAGCAGCGGTCTGCATGTCCACGATCGATGGGCCATCCGCCGGATTAGAGATCTTGAACAGGAAGCGCCGCCCGGGCCCGGCGTCCACCCGGAAGTTCTGGTCCCGTTCGCCCGCGAGGGCGGTGAGGGACGCTTCCATACCGAAGCCGTCCCGGAGGACTTGCCTGGCTGCCTCCACCTCGAAGGCAGGCGGCGTGGTCTCCAGAGGATCGAGGCGCTGCACCATAGGCCCGAAGGCTATCTTGCGTCCCAGGAAGCGGCCCTGGCGGGCCAGCGCGCAGGCCTTCCCGGGTCAGGGAAGCCGGCCGGCCTGGCAGGCGTCGCCCGACCGGAACCTGACCACGGCCTTCTGGTCACCAAGGCGGCCCTGCCCCATGACCAGCCGCGACTGGCGGCGGATCATCATGGTCGCCAGCGTGACCGGTCCGGTGATGGCGATACGCGCCGATGCCGCCTACGCCCGGGCCAGGGCAGGCATGGTCGGCCTCACCCGCGCGGCCGCAATCGACGCCGCCAGGCACGGAATCACCGTCAACGCCGTAGCCCCGGGCTGGATCGCCACCGGATCCCAGACCCCCGGCGAGCGCGACGAAGGGCTGGCCACCCCCATCGGCCGCAGCGCCACCCCCGAGGACAGCCCTCGACGCAGTGATCGTTGATCGGTCAGAGAAGGCGTGCGAGGGTCTTATCGAGCCCACTGAGAACATTCGTTCGCGCGACCAATTCGGCTTTGTCAGGGTCACGTGCGAGTAGCGCATCGATGAGTTCCTGGTGGCCGGCGAGTGACGTCCGGACGTCCTCGTCGGTCAGGAACCCTGTGATGCGGTGGATGACGTAGTAGTCGCGGCTGCGCCTGATCTGCTCGGCGAGCCGGGTGTTGCCTGCAGCCGCAATGATGGCGTCGTGGAATTCGTCGTTGTGCCGCACCATGTGGTCGCGGGTAGAGTGCTCAAGTTCCCGGATGTAATTCGAATGGATAGCGGCGATGTTGCTGAGCATGTCATCCGTGGCCCGCTGCGCCGCGAGCCTGGCAGCGAAACCCTCGAGGGCAGCGCGGACCTCGTAGATCTCCTGTATCTCTTGGGCGGAGTGCTCACGGACGACCCAGCCGCGGCGTCGGCTCTCCACCAGCCCGTCGGCTGCCAGCCGCTGGATGCTCTCCCTGATCGGCGTCCGGCTCACCGACAGGCGCTCCGCGAGTTCCGTCTCGATCAGCCGCTCATTCGGCCTGATCCGCCCTTCCACAATCGCCCGCCGCAGTTCTTCGTAAACCTCGGCGGACCGGCTGGCGGTCGCCTCGGCTGGCCGAGTGTCGTGGTCGTCCCATGCCGAAGCAGGTGCGGACACTTGGACCTCCTCCACTGGCTGCCGCCTGAGACGTGGACCCATACGACGCGGCCGGCAATCACAGGTAGCTACAGGCGGCGGGCCGGCCACCTGGCTCCCGCGCGGCGGGTGCGATAGCGATGACGTCAATCTCGACGAGTATGCCCCGCAACGACGATCCTACCGTCGTGCGGGCGGGGTAAGGCTCCTGGAAGAACTCGCGGTAGACGGCATTGAACTTGTCGAAGTCGCACAGGTCGGCTAGGTGGACGGTCACCTTCACGACGTCGGCGAGGGTGCATCCCGCCGCCTCCAGCACGCTGCGGACGTTCTGGAGGACCTGGCGCGTTTGTGCGGCCACCCCTTCCGCTATTTGCGCGGTCACTGGGTCCTGCGGGCGCTGCCCGGCGACGAAAACCAGACCGCCAGCGCTGATCGCCTGAGAGTAGGGGCCGGTCGGCTGGGGCGCGGCGCTTGTCATGACTTCTCTCACAGCAATCCCTTCCCGGGCATCTGCGGTATCTGCGATTCAGGTGGGTCGGTTTTCAGGCCGGAGCCGGTGAGCGCGATAACGGACCGGCCAGGCGGGAGGTCTCCGGCCGCCAGGGCCTGCCAGCCCGCCCATGCCACGGCGGACGTCGGCTCCACGCAAAGACCGCTGCGTGCCAGGTCACGGTGGGCGTGGAGAATCTGCTGGTCGTCAACCACGACCACCGTTCCGCTGGAACGGTCCACTGCCTGGCGCAACTGCCTGAGCCGGATCGGCTGGGGTACTGCGATACCTTCTGCGACCGGGTGAGCGCCCGGGCCTGGCGGCGTGCCCGCGGGTGGCCAGCCAGCGAGCGGGGCACAGCCGGCCGACTGAACCGCCACCAGGCGGGGCATCGCGGCGATGCTGCCGCTATCGAGGAGTTCCCGGAAGCCGATCGCAATCCCGAGCAGCAGGCTGCCGCTGCCGACCGGCACGACCACTGTGTCAGGTGCGGCGCCAAGCTGCTCCCGGACTTCATAGGCCCACGCCTTGACTCCATGGTGGAAGTGGGGGTTTGCGGCATGGCTGGCATAGAGCACGCCCTCAGCACGGCTGGCCCACTGCGCGGCAGCCGCTGCCTCCGCCCGCCCGCCCGGCACGAGATGAACCTCGGCCCCGTATCCCTGCGCCTGGCGGACCTTCCGCGAGGAGGTCCGCTGGGGCACGAAGACCTCGCACGGTATCCGCACCCGTGCCGCGTGCGCAGCAATAGCTGCCGCAGCGTTGCCGCTACTGTCGCTGATGATGCGTGACGCACCGAGTTCAAGCGCCAGCGCGGCAAGGACAACCGCGCCCCGGTCCTTGAACGACCCCGTCGGCATCAGATGATCGCACTTGAGCCATACCGCCGAACCGGACGGCATCTCAACCAGCGGCGTGGGCACCTCCCCCAGCCAGGCGCGGTCGAGCGCCCACTCCTCGCACGGCAGCGCCGGGCAAGAGCCGGGCCAGCCACGAGTCCCGGCCAGGCCATGCCGCCACTCCAGCCCGGCCCGCCGGAGATCGAGCGGGCCGCCGCACTCATCGCAAGCCCAGCGGCCGAGTGTGACCGGTAGTGCCGCGCCGCAGTCAGCGCAGACGTACTCCCTTGTCACGACGCCGCCGCCTCAAAGGCTGTGCCGCATGGCGTCGACTGAGATGCGTTCGACGATGTGGCCACCGCGTACGCCGTAGACCTCAGCGTGCAGGTCCATCCAGGCACATACGTGGACGGGCAGAACCTGGACGCGATCCCCGATCGCCACCCGCGACTCAGCGCCGTCCACCGTGAGCACACCGTGCTCCTCTGACAGACGCGCGACAGGCGCGTCCGGGTCACCGCGCAAGTGCCCGAGACCGTAGATGGCGTCGATCGAGGGGGTAAGCGTCTTTCCGCCGGCGTCGATGGTGACGCGGTCACCGTTCAGGCTGACCACTGTCGCCAGGGCTGTCGCTGCGATCGCGTCGTGCGTGCAGGCGTAGCATCCGAGCGTCCGGAGATCGTTGTAGATGTATGTGCCGGGGCGGATCTCGGTGATGCCGTCGGACGCCCGGAGGTACGGAGCGGTGAGCGTTGACCCGGCAGACACGACCGGGACCTCGAGCCCTGCTGCTTCGAGCTCCTCCCGGACGGCGCCCATGATGCGCGCTTCGCGCCTGGCGACCCGCTCGATGGATAGCGGGTCTGTCGTGTCGTGGGCATGACCGGCATGCGTCAGAATCCCGCGGAACTTCAGCCCGTCACCCCGCGCCACATCGCTGGCTACCTTGACCACCGAACGCGGATCCGCTCCAGCGCGATTCATGCCCGAGTCGACCTCGACCAGCACGGGCACCACGTGGCCGAGTTGCCGGGCGAGGCCCCGGTAGCCTTCCGTCACCTCGCTGGAGTCAGTGACCAAAGTGAGCACCGAACCGACGATCAGTGCTGCGACCCGTTCCAGCTTGCGTCGTCCCACCAGGGGGTAAGCCAGCACGATGTCATTCACCCCAGTGCCGGCCATCACCGCGGCCTCGGAGGCCGTCGCCACGCACAGCCCCGCCGCGCCGGCCGCCAGCTGCCGCCGGGCCATGGCCAGGCTCTTGTGGGTCTTCACGTGTGGCCGCAGCAGCAGCCCAGCCCGCTGCGCGAAGGCCGCCATCCTGGCGACGTTCGCCTCGACGGCGCCGAGATCAACAAGGATCGCGGGCGTGTCCAGCCGCTCGTCATGGATGTCCATGGGCAGCGCCGCCTCAGGCGGCAGTGGCCGCGGCAGCGGGGCCTGTTCGGTGGTCACAGCGCGATAACCGCGGTCTTGATCTGGCCGAAGCCACGCAGTCCCTCGGCGCCCTTCTCCCGCCCGTGACCGGATCGCTTGAAGCCACCAAACGGCAGCTCGACACCTCCTGATGCGCCGTACGTGTTGACGAACACCTGGCCGGCGACGATATCGCGCACCATCCGGTGCGCCGTCTTGACGTCCGAGGTCCACACCCCTGAGACCAGGCCGTAGTCGGTGCCATTCGCCAACCTCACCGCCTCGTCAGCGTCGCGGAACGCAGTGACGGCCAGGACGGGCCCGAATACCTCCTCCTGCCCCAGCGTGCTGGCCGGGTCGACGCCGTCGATGAGTGTCGGCTGGACGAAGAACCCGTGGCCGTACCGGCCGCCGTTCAGAGCGCCGCCCCCGTAGCGGATGGAGGCGTGGGCACGACCCTGGTCAATGTACGAGAGCACGCGCTCGCGCTGGACTTCGGAGATCAGCGGGCCGAGCGCCGGGTCTTCCAGGGCAGGGCCGATGTCCACGGCGGCGAATGTCTCGGCGATGCGCCCGACAAGCAGGTCGTGGATGCTGTCTTGCACGATGAGCCGGGAACCGGCGGAGCATGTCTGCCCGGCGTTCTGCAGGATTGAATTGACGATGACCGGCAGGGCGCGGTCGATCTCCGCGTCGGCGAAGACGATATTGGGTGACTTGCCACCCAATTCCATGGTCACCGGGATGGTCCGGTCCGCTGCCGCCTTGCTGATGAGCCGGCCAACCTCGACCGAGCCGGTGAACGAGATGTGGTCGATGCCCGGGTGCGCGGTGAGCGCCGCTCCTGCCGTCTCACCGAATCCGGTCACGACATTAAGCGCCCCTGCAGGCAGCCCCGCTTCCAGGGCCAGTTCTCCCAGGCGCAGCGCGGTCAGGGGCGCCTCCTCCGCGGGTTTGAGGACGCAGCAGTTCCCCATCGCCAGCGATGGTGCCACCGACCGGCCGAGTATCTGCAGCGGGTAGTTCCACGGGATGATGTGCGCGGTGACGCCGTGCGGTTCCCATGTCGTGTAGACGAAGGTGCTGTCGTCGAGCGGGATCGTCGACCCGTAGAACGTTTCGATAGCGCTGGCGTAGAAGTCGAAATACCTGCCGGTGATCTCCGTATCCCGGCGGGCCTGCCGCAGCGGCTTGCCTGTCTGCTGCGCCTCGAGCCGCGCGAGATCGGCGGTGTGCCGCCCGATCAGCCGGGAGATCTCCCGCAGCACGCGCGCCCGTTCGGCCACCGGGACGTGCCGCCACGAGGCAGCGGCCTCACGCGCGGCCATCACCGCCTGGTCGATCTCGGCGGGACCGCAGTCCGCGGTGCGGGCGAAGACCTCGCCAGAAGACGGGTCAGTGACGTCCACGGTGCCCGCCGTCTCGATCGGCTTGCCATTGACTAGGGCGCCGAGCTGCTTCATTACTGTCCGACTCCTCAGGTTCTCGTCTGGTATGCGCGGTCACACGCACGAGCGCGCTGTGGGCACGTAGCCCAGGTGGCTATCTGGCCGTGAACCCCCCGTCAAGCACGAGGCAGCTGCCCACGGCGAACGAACTCTCTTCACTGGCCAGGAACAGCGCGCCCTGCGCGATCTCGCGCGGATCGGCCACCCGCCGGATGGGTGCCCACGCGGCCTGCTCGGCCGCCGTTTTCCCCGGGTCCAGGCTGTTGTCCACCTCAGCCTGCAGGAGCGGGGTGCGGGTGATCCCGGGGCACAGGGAGTTGACCCGGATGTTGTACCGGATCAGGTCGATCGCGATCGACTTGGTGAACATGATGACCGCGCCCTTGCTCGCGTTGTACGCCGGTGACTCCGGCACCGCCACCATGCCCATCTCCGAGCCGAGGGTCACGATCGTCCCGCCGCCCTGGGCCTTCATGCGCGGCACGGCATGCTTCACCAGCGTGAACATGCCCTTGACGTTGGTCGTGAGCACGCTGTCCCACTCGTCCTCGCCGAGTTCTTCAATAGGCATGACGCTGGTGATGCCGGCGTTGCAGACAAGGACGTCGAGCGAGCCGTAGTGATCGATGGCGGCCTGCACCATCTCCCCAGCGTCGGCCATGGACCTCACGTCGCCGGCAACGCCGGACACCACGCCGGATTCAGCGAGCTCCTTCACCGCGGTATCGAGCGCACCAGCGTTGATGTCGCTGACGACTACTCGTGCTCCCTGTTCGAGGAACAGCTGGGCGATTGCCCGGCCGATGCCGGATGCTCCTCCGGTGATCAGCGCGGTCTTGTTGTCAAGCCTGCCCATATCAGGTCTCCTTGTGGGTCGTCGTGCGCTCCTGGATCGCCTGCGCGGCAGTTAGTCCTCAGCTGGTGCTGGCACTGGCATGGCTGCGGTGCCCTCGCGCTGCGGTGTGGACTCTGCCTCTATGAACATCACCTTGCCCAGCCGGTCAAGGACCGGTGACCTGCGGCGCCTCAGGACGGCGCCCCAGACGGCCGCGGCCACGATTACCGCGACGATGATCCACGGGAAGTAGCTGAGCGGCGGCGGCGGCCACGGGTGGATGTTCAGCCAGATGGCGGCAAGGAACGTGATGCTCGACAAGGCGGGGAACACCACATGCACCAGCACCGAGAACTCGGCCGGATAGCGCTTGCGCATGAACACCGGGAGCGCCACATTGGTGGCGATGAATACCGGGAGGATGCCGAGCGAGGACAGATAGCCAAGGTTACCGAAGGCACTCATCGGCCCCCATCCAACTCCGGCGAGCAGGCCGACGATGAGGGTCCCCACCGAGTAGGCGATGATCGCAACATGCGGCGTCTTGTGCCGCGGGTGAGTACGGCCGAGTGCCCTCGGCAGCAGACCATCCCGCCCAAGGGAATACAGCACCCGGAAGTTCGCGGTGTGGATTGCGAGGAGCACGGCGACCAATGCCGACACGGCGGCGAGATCGACCAGGTTGGCATACCACGGCCCGATGTAGCGGACGGCGAGGTCATGCAGCGGTGCTGTCGCCGCGGCCAGTTTGCCCATGTGGGCCGGCCCGTACCCGACGACGATGGCGTACATGGCCAGCGTGAACCACAGGCCGGTGAGGGCCACTGAGCCGATCAGGGCGATGGGAATGTTGCGGCGCGGCTTACGGCACTCCTCGGCGACGGTGGAACACGACTCGAAGCCGAAGAACGCGAAAATGATGAAGACGAACGCCTCTCCCAGGCCGCCCAGGCCGTTGGCGGACTGCGCCGGTGAGAACGCCTGCGGGGCCTGGCCTGAGTCGCCGCCCTTGAACACGATCAGCACCAGCAAGCCGGCCACAACGGTGACCTCGGCGATGAGGAACGTGATGTCGAACTGCATCGACGTGTGCACGGAATACCATGCCAGAGCGCCGACGAACACCACGATCCCCACCATGAGCACCCACCACGGGATGCTGAAACCAAAATCCGTCTTCAGCGTGCTGCTCACGAACCCGCCGAACAGGTTGGTGTTCAGCGGGCTCTGCAACGCGTAGGCGAACATCAGCAGCATCCCGGCCACAAAGCCCACCTGCCGCCCCAGCGACAGCGTGATGAACTTGTAAAACGTGCCGGCTGACGTCACCCGGCGGGTGAACTGGGCCAGCGTGGATGCCATGAGCGCGATGCCCAGCGTGCCGAGGATGAATGTGAACGGGGATGCCACGCCCGCCTTGCCCGCAATCAACGCCGAGATGAACAGCACGCCGATCGTTGGGGAGATGAAGGCGAGTGACATCGCCATGGTGCTCGGCAGCCCGAGCGCGTTGCGCTTCAGTTCGTTTGTGGAGTGACTTGCAGTGACGGTATCCGAGGCCATGAGCGTCCTCCAGGCGAGTCCCTAATCCAACCAAGGTGAGCTCGTGGCTCGACGGGTCGCTCCGCTCCCGAGGTTAGGGTCACTACCTGCGGTAAGCACCACCCGATGGAGAGGAGTATCGCCACCGCTGGATGCAAGTGTCAATACATTTCTGCATACAAGGTTGGATGCCGTCAACCAGATGCCTAGTGACCTGCGGTGATGTCTGGCGGCTGCCTCTCCCGCTGCTGCCGCGATCCGCGATGGTATGCCGAAGGCGACTAACGGCAGAGCTGGATGCTGTTCAGTGCGCCGACTGCTTCGGCCAGCGAGTCGGCTTCCGCCCAGAGACCGTGCCGCTCACTGTTCTCGCCGTTCACGCGTTCCAGCGCTGCCCTGGCCTGCGCGCGGACCTGGCCGTGCGTTGGGGATGCGCATGGCGGGTGTCAGCGGCGGAGGATGTCGCGGAGGTGCCGCACGGGCCATCGCCGGTCGAACAGTGTCGGGTCGTCGCGGTCCTCGGCGCGAAGGTGCTCGATCAAGGTGACATAGTCGTCGAGGTCGAGCGTCCTGATCAGGGTGAGCAGGCCGGCCGCCTCGCCGGTGACGGGCGCGATTGGTGCGACGAGCCGGTCGTAGAGTTCCACGATCTGGTGAACCATCGTTAGGTGGCGCGGCCCGGGCTTGACGGAGGGGAAGTTCGTCGCGGCGAAGTCCTCGGTGAAGACGATCGGCTCGACTGCCAGGGCCTGTGGTCCGTAGTGCTGGGCGAGATGGATGAGCAGCTCGACGTCGAAGGTCTCGTTGAAGGACGTCATCTGCCGGATGGCCGGGCCGAGCGCGGCCCCGTCGAAGACCTTGAAGCCGGCCTGGGTGTCGAGCACGTGGGCCAGCGGCGGGATGAGCATGGCCCGGACGAAATGGCGGAACAGGATGATGATCTTGTCCGGCTTGCCGCCGGTGCTGTGCGGCTCGGTGACCGGCCCGTCGGCCCGGACCAGCACCGCCCCGTCGATCCCGTAACGCTGGCCGAGCGCGCCGACCACCTTGTCACCGGCCACCACCGGCGCCGCCAGCGAGCCCAGCTGGGCCAGGTTCGCGGACAGATCCGCGTCGGTGTAGCAGACCATGTGCCGGCCGGCGCCGTTCGCCCGCACCGGATCGGTCCCGACCGCGGCGGCCAGCCCGGCCAGTATCGATCCGCCCTTGCGGGACTGCTCGGTCGAGATCAGCCGGTCGAATGCGGGGCTGACCGGGATGTCATCCCCGATCACCTCGGCCAGCCTGAGCACCGTCACGCTGCGGTGACCTTTCCCCGGGTAGCCCTCGGCCGCCGCGATGCCGGTCATGAGGTCGGCGCTGGAGGGCCGGTCCGGGCATCCGTCGTCGCAGGCGATGATGCTCCACGTGACGCCGGGCAGGCCACCAGTCAGCCAATCGAGCTGGCGGACCTTGGCCCGTACGAAGTCCTCCCCGTGCGGGTGCGCTGCACGGGGGACCATACGGCTCGTCTCGCCGTACATGGCCCACACCACGCTCAGATGGACCGGCCCGGTGAGCTCGCCCAGCGTCCGCCGCGAGCGGGCCGCAGCAACCGCCTCGGCCGCCACCGCCGGACCGTGGCTGCCCGCGACATGCCCCGCCGCCGCGCGGCCCTCGGCCAGGGCGGAGGCCACGTCGAGCACTGCCTGGTTCTGATCAGAGTCCGTGAGGTCGCGCACGGGCACCAGCGCCTTGTCCATAGCCCGAGGATGCCAGGGCCCCTGCCGCCTGCGTGACGAGCCTGGCAAAAGAAGCCGTGCACCCGCCAGCACCGGCCACACCAGGCCGATACCGTCCCGCTGGCAAAGCCAGCCGCACGTTCAGCTGTGCAGGCTGGGGCTGGTCACGGCCTGGCTGACGAGGGCCCCCGGCGACGACGATCACCGGCCGGAGCCGGGAGCGGGCCCGGCGCCGGCCCGGACGTGCTGGCGCGCTGCCTCGTTGACGTCCGCGATCCGGCCTGCACGGGCTCCAGGTGGAACCGTGCCCAGGCAAAGCGCCCGTCGCGGACGCCGAACACGATCACCCCGGCCATCTGGTGCGTGGTGCCGTCCCGGCGGGTGCCGGCCATCTCCTACTCCGGCCACACCACGCCTGTCTCGTAGCCCACTGCCGCCGCACCACGTCCGGCAGGCCGCCGCTTCCCGCTCCCGGCCCGCGAACGTCAGCAAGCAACGCGGCGAGTCGGCGCAAAGGCCATGCCACCCCACAGGGCCAGCCGGATAGCTCCGCATCCGGTCGGCCCGCGGCCGCCGGGTACCCGGCCCTCGTGGCGCCGGGACGCTTGCCGGACCCGGGCCAACGCCCGGGGGCAGCCTCCGGGAGGCGCCACCGTGGTACTCGCGCGGCACGCCGGCTAACCCCGGTGCTTGCGCTTCACATCCCAGTCACCGCGTTGCTGACCAGACAAGCCCGCGGTCGCCAGCCGGTCCAGCCGGTGGGTAAGGGCGGTGTGGCGGCGGCCAGCGCCAGCTGTGCGCACGGCTGCGGCCAGCGCGCGGCGCGAGCCGGCGAGGATCACCAGTTTCTTAGCCCGCGTGATGGCGGTGTAGAGCAAGTTGCGCTGCAGCATCATCCACGAGCTGGTGGTGAGCGGGATGACAACGGCCGGGTACTCGCTGCCCTGGGAACGGTGGATGGTGACGGCGTAGGCGTGGGCGAGTTCGTCGAGTTCGTCGAAACCGTAATCAACGCTCTCGTCTTCATCGGTCAAGACGGTGAGCATGCTGTCCTCCAGGGACATCGCGGTGATGACGCCGACGGTGCCGTTGAAGACCCCGGCTGCGCCCTTGTCGTAGTTGTTGCGCAACTGGGTGACCTTGTCCCCGACCCGGAACACCCGGCCGCCGTATCGGCGCTCGGGCTGCCCTTCCCGGGAGGGGGTGAGCTCTTCCTGCAGCAGCGCATTGAGGTTGCCTGCCCCCGCGGGCCCGCGGTGCATGGGGGCGAGCACCTGCACGTCCCGGCGGGGGTCGAGGCCGAAGCGGCGCGGGATGCGGCGGGCCACGATGTCGACCGTCAGGGCGGCTGTCTGCTCACTGTCGTCGCAGGTGAACCAGAAGAAGTCCGGGAACCCTTGCAGGCGGGGCGGTGAGCCGCCGTTGACGCGGTGGGCGTTGACGACGATGCCGGACTGCTGCGCCTGGCGGAAAATCTTGGTCAGCCGCACACGGGGGATCACGTCCGAGGCGGCCAGCAGGTCACGCAGCACCTCGCCGGCACCGACGGAGGGAAGCTGATCCACGTCCCCGACCAGCAGCAGGTGAGCCCCGGGTGGCACGGCCTTGACGAGCTTGTTGGCGAGGATGAGGTCGACCATCGAGGCTTCGTCCACCACGACCAGATCGGCGTCCAGCGGGTTCCCCCGGTCGAATTTCGCCTCCCCGCCGGGCTGCAGTTGCAGCAACCGGTGGACAGTAGCAGCCTCGTGGCCGGTCAGCTCCGCCAGTCGCTTGGCCGCCCGGCCGGTGGGCGCGACCAGCACGATTCTCGCTTTCCTTGCCCTGGCGAGCTCGACGATGGAGCGGACGGTGAAGCTCTTGCCGCAGCCGGGCCCGCCTGTCAGCACAGCTACCCGCTGTGTCAGCGCCAGCCGCACCGCCTGCTCCTGCTCCGGCGCCAGTTCCGTCCCGGTCCGGCTGCCCAGCCAGGCCAGCGCCCGGCCCCAGTCGACCTGCTGGAACACGGTCATCCGGTCCTCGCGAGCATGCAGGAGCTCCAGCAGCCCCGAGGCCAGCGAGCGTTCAGCGCGATGGAACGGGACCAGATACACCGCTGGCACCTGCTCGCCGGGGTGCACGCTCTCGCAGACCACTCCTCCCGCGGCCGCCAGCTCCTCCAGGCACGGCCCGATCAGCTCCCGGCCCAGGCCGAGGATCTTCGCCGCACCGGTGACCAGGTTCGTGGCGGGCAGGTAGCAGTGGCCATCATCGGCCGCCTCGGACAAGGTGTAGGCCAGCCCCGCCTTGATCCGCTCCGGGCTGTCATGCGGGATACCCACCGCCTGGGCGATAGTGTCGGCCGTCTTGAACCCGATCCCCCACACATCGGCAGCCAGCCGGTAAGGCTCCCGGCGGACGACGCTGATGGCGTCATCCCTGTATTTCTTGTAGATCCGCACGGCCAGCGACGTGGAAACCCGTACGCCCTGCAGGAAGACCATCACCTCTTTGATGGCCTTCTGCTCCTCCCACGCGGCAGCGACCAGCTTGGTGCGCTTCGGGCCCACCCCGGGCACTTCCACCAGCCGCTGCGGCTCTTCCTCGATGACCCGCAGGATGTCCACGCCGAAGTGGGCAACCATCCGCTCGGCCATCACCGGGCCGATGCCCTTAATGAGGCCAGACCCCAGATACCGCTGGATCCCCTGGATCGTCGCGGGCAGCACCGTCGAATACGACCGCACCTCGAACTGACGCCCATACCGCGGATGTGATGTCCACCGGCCCGTCAGCCGCAGGCTCTCCCCCACCTGCGCCCCCAGCAGCGGCCCAACCACCGTCAGCAAGTCCGGGCCGCTGCGCTCCGTCGCCACCCGGGCAATCGTGTAGCCGGTCTCCTCATTCGCGAAGGTGATCCGCTCCAGGACCGCCTCCAGCACCGACTCACCTCCGGAACCCGGCGGGAACTGGCGCACGCTCGTCACACCAGACATCCTGCCGATCCTCGCGACGCCACCGCCACTCCACACGATGCGGCCTCTCACTGGCCGGAACCACGGGTCCCTCCGGCAGTACGCCCAGGCTGACGGCCTACCGCAAGCAACCCGAACTGGTGCCTGCAGGCGCGCCCAGGCAAACCGGGCGCGTCAATAGAGCCCGATGGACAGCAGCCAGCCGACGACGAACACTCTGGTCGTCCCCGTGGACGCCGACTGGCGGGCGGACCGGCGCAGCCAGTCCGTCTGTTCACATGACCGGCGCTCGAACCCCGACACATCGTGATGGCCAGCAAGCAGCTCAGGCGGCCGGTAGGGGTGCGTCATCCGGCGAACGGAGACGGCCGCTCCATCAAGCGCCGCAGTCCCGGCAGGTCGCGGGCGGGCCGGCGCCGCTTCGGCAGAACTCAGCAGGCACAGCCACCATCGCCAGCCCGACCCGGAGAATGTCTTTGGGTGGCACGGCCCGCCACGGCCAGAACGCGTCCTGTGAAGTGCAGTAAGGAAATGGCGTATAGCCCAGGACGTCAAGACGTTCCCGGCGGGCCGTCACCCCACGCCGACGTGAGCCACGCCAGGTCGGTCACGGCCTTGTCCCGCGCCTCCTGCTCGCGGGTGAACAGCTCGCCGGTCTTTGTCAGCACGAGCGTGTATGGCCGCCCCTGCCGCCGGGTCTGGTGCCGAACCGGCAGCGCGGCCGAGTCGATCTGGTTGTGGACGTGCCGCCGCCCGTCCGTCGCCAGTGGCCACCCGAAGATCTGCCGCGACCGGGAACCGAGGAACGTCCCCAGCGTGTCGCACAGGTCGCACCCGCACCCGGCCCATTCGATCGACCAGTCGTCTTCGTCACGCAGCGGCCGGGCGATCACCGCGCCGAGCCGCTGCCCGCAGTCGCGCGCGACCGCATCGAGCCCCGCCGCCCGCCGCGCGTCCGCCGGCAGCGCAGCCGCCGAACGCAGCGCCGGCATCAGGCACCCCAGCACGCTGTCCCCGTACCCACCCAGCGCCGCCACGATCTCGTCCCGCAGCTCGTGGTCGGCTGCCTCCAGCAGCCGCACCAGCGGCGAGCTCAGCATCTCCAGTCGCGGCTGCCGGCTCTCGGTCCGCGCGGTGGTGGTCCAGAGCCGCAGCTGATCACCCATCCAGCCCCAGGCGCCGGCGGCCAGCAGCCGCGCCACCCCCGGACCCCCGGCGGCACGCAGCCCCGCGCACAGCCCCGGCAGCCTCTCCACCCACTCGTATCGGTCCGCCTCAAGGTAGTGCCCCGGCCCGAACCACCCGGCGACGACCCCGCGCATCCACTCCTCGCCGTACTGTCCGGCCGCTGCCAGCCCACCCGCGTGCTCCGGCGCGACCGTCTCCACCCGGAACGGCTCCAGCAGCATCGCCGCTGTCCCGGCCGCCCCCAGGCCCGCCGCCACATGCAGCGCCGTGCCCAGCAGTCCGGCCTGCGATCCGATCTTTTTCCAGAACGGCGCGAGCGACTCCGCGCCAGCACGTGCCCCTTCCAGGTCTCCAGCCTCGATGCGGGTGCGCAGTTCCGACAGCGCCCGCTGCGACCCGGCTTCGGCGCGCGCCGCGAACGCCCGGTCCAGCGGCCACACCACGACCGCGGCCCGGCGGTACCACCGGTCCAGCGTGTTGCCGTAGTTGCCCATGTAGCCCTCGTATTCGGACTGGTAGGGCACCAGGTCCGCGCTCGGGGTGGTGGCACACACCTCGGAGTCGGGGACGTGCAGCGATATCGGCTCGCCGCCCGTGCCGTCCGGGCTGGTCCACCAGCCGAGGGTGATCTCATCGTCGATCAGCTCATTGAGCTGGTAGTCATCGTGGTCGCCGCCCCGGTCCCGGGAGACGCCGTCGCCGTCATAGTCCTCCTCGTCGTCTTCATCCTCCTCGTCGTAATAGTCGTAGTCGTCCCATGCTTCGCCGTCGGAGGGCCAGGCGTCCCACGTCTCCTTCACCTCGGAGAGCGCCAGCACCGCCTCACACCCGGCACGCTCCGCCGCGGCGCGCAGCAGCGCGGCGCGCTTTGCGTCAGCTCCCTTGAGCCGGTTCCAGCTCAGGCCCTGCTGGGTGTACTCGTGGTCGAGCAGAAAGACCAGCCGGTTCGGCGGGTCGAGGNNGGCGGGTCGAGGCCGCCGCCGCCATAACGTCGCGTGGCGGGCGTGGTGAAGTGCCCGGTGAGGCAGTGTGCCAGGTCGTCGACCGGCCCCGCTCCCTGCGCGCCGGGCTCGCCGCCCGCGAGCAGGTTGAACGTCAGCGTCACCCGGTACCCGGACTTCACGGGCTTGACCTCGTGACGGCAGTCCGCGTAGAACGCGACGAAGGACAGCTCCTCCCTCGGCACCCGGTACGTGAC
This sequence comes from Actinomycetota bacterium, assembly GCA_003541285.1. GTDB lineage: Bacteria > Actinomycetota > Actinomycetes > Streptosporangiales > Streptosporangiaceae > UBA9676. The sequence goes on along the minus strand of DPMS01000234.1, from coordinate 12,320 downwards.
GCTCTCGCCGCCATGCTCCACGACCAGTTCCCCGCCCGTATGCGCCGAGGGCAGCGACACCACCAGCGTGCCCACCATCGCGTCGTCCTTCTCCGAGTCCTGATGCGGCAGGAAGAACTGACCCTTCCCGTACACCAGCATCGCGTGCAGCTCGGCCCGCAGCTTCGTCGTGGGCGGCAGCCCCAGCTCATCGCGGACGTCGTCCAGCACGGCGCCGAGCGTTGCCTCCCAGGCCGGGCCGCTCGGCGTGACAAGGTCCGGCGTGATCTCCCACGTGTCACGCACGCCAGTGTCGGTCAGCGTCTGCTCCCCGCGCCCGAACATCGCCGGCCGCGCCACCGCGATCAGCTTCTTCGCGAGCGGCGCACGCACTGGAGGGTGCACCGCCCCGACACCATCGACCTCGACCTGCAGCGCGTCGGATGGTGCCAGGATCTGCGCGCTGAACGCCCCGGACGCCTGCGCGTCGTCGAGCAGCTTGGCCAGCCGTTCCCGTGCCGTGCGACCCATGAAGCCCTCCCATCCCGGCTTTTCTGAGGCAGCGACTGTACCGCCGGACACCCGCGCCCTGCTGCCGGAAAGCGAGCAGCAGAACCAGGCGAAGCTCGTTCCGGCCCAGCGGGGATGACCGGGCTTGCCGCGCGGGAGTAACCACCGGCCCGCCGGTCAGGCGGAGTTAGCAGGCTGGGGGCTCGCGTGATCGGCTGGAGTTTCGCTATTCCGCCCCCGCCACCGGAGAGCCACAGGCATGGGCCGCGGCAGAGCCGGTGACTGTCATCTGGTACCGGCACGCGGTGCCGTATGCGGCGATGAAGTGGCCGCATACGGCGGCGCATTCGCGAGCCAGCATGGCCGACGCGCTGGCCGCCGTCACCCCGCAGCTGACCAGGACCACCAGCCGCACGCCACCGCCCCGCATGCTGCGCGCCGCCCTCTACGGGCACGCATTCAGCCCGCCACGGCGCTCACACGCACCCGGGCCCGCCACCGCCAGCGCGCTTGCCTGGCTGGAACGCAACTCGCCTGACCTGCTATTTTTCGGCCGTTCACCGCTTTGGTGACCTTGCCTGCCCGCCATGTGTCCGTGCGCTCGGGGGACCGAGCAGGCTGAACTGCGGACGCGCACGGACAGCGTCCGCATCAGCCCGCTGCCAGCGCTTTAGCCTTGTCCGTTGACGTCATGATCCGCACCTGCCGCCGGGACATCCTTGCCCGCTGGCGGGGTACCCGAGGCAATGCCGTGCAGGAGTCCGAGAAATTGACGGGCGTTCAGGCTCAGCTGGCGAGCGCCCGCTCGGCCAGGGCACGATCTCATCGGCATCACCGGGCAGCTCGCACCGGTGCCGCGCGGCAAAGGCACCGGCTACGTAGCGCGGATTCGTTGTGCAAGATGGAGTGGGCAATCGAGTCCTGCTACGCCTCGTGCGTGAACAGGTGCCATGCCTGGAACCGTTACGCTGACGGGGGTGTCCTCCAAGAAGCGGAACTCTGGCAAGCCCAAGGCTCATCGTCAGGGCCTCAGCGGCAACCCGCAGCGTCGCGCCCAGCAGTTGCAGGAGCGGCGGGTGGCCCAGGGTTAGCCGGCGTTCTGGCAGCTGCCGCGGAAGCCACGGGCGGATCCGGATCGGGCGGCGTTCCGGGAGCTGGCCTATCGCCTGGCGGGCGGCGCGCCGGCCGCGGCGTGGTGGCGGGAATCCCACGAACGCATTCTCGCCCGGGCCCGTGCCCTCACCTGGCCGTCCCGCCTGGCCGATCTGGAGACGCAGGCCTGCCAGATCGTGGGCGATGAGTTCTGCGATCGCTTGCAGTCGCTGGAGACCGGTCTTCATCCAGCCCAGTGGCTGCGCACCCTCGCGGAGGAGGCCGGGGCTGCGCTGCGCGCGGGGATAGCCCAGGGCGGTGATGACTGGCAGAAGCTCTGGGCGCTGTTGTGCGGGCTGGCTTTGACGACGCCGAGGATGCTCACCGAGGCGGTGGGCGAGACTGCCCTGAGCGTCCGCGAGGAGTTCCCCGACATCCAGGATCCCTATGAGACCGCGCTGGCCGAAGCGGGCAAGGTCACCAAGCTGCTGGCGGGCCGCGGGCTGGAGCCCGTGGTCAGCTGCCCGGCCGGTGGTTCCCGGCCGGCCGGGGAACCCTTGGTTGCCCGCGACGTGTACGGCAGCCGGCTCCTGCTCATAGCCCCGTTCAGCTACGAAGGGGGCGTACCGGATCACTGGTATGCCTGGGACATCGACTTGTGCTGGATCGACGTCGTCGTCGGCGCCGGCGTGTTCGCCTCGGCCGAGGACGGGTTGCGTGAATGGCGCGACGCCGTTGGCCCTGCAGCCTCCGGCGCGGCGCTGTCGCTGTGCGCGGCGGGGATGACCGCCCGGCTGCTGGCCCCCTGCCTGCAGACCGGGGTCCTGGCGGGCATGCTACAGGGCCAGGAGCCCCGCGAGCTCATCCATGAGTACTACCGGCTCCGGCGCCGTGCCCGCGACCTCACCGGATCCGCGGACGCCGGCGCAAGCTCATCCCCGTTCGGCGCCGGCCATGTGCAGGATGCGTTCCTGGACTGGTACGCCACACGGCACGATAACGTCCCCGAGGCGGTGACCGAGGCCACGGGCACCATCCTTGGTGAGTGGGGACCGCATGAGAATCCGGACGAGCGCTCGTTCTACGCCTGCTCGCCGCACCGTATCGAGATGGCAGCGCACCTGATCCGCGAAGGCTACTTTGCCGACTATGCCAACCCGGCGCTCCAGCTGCTGCCGGAGTGGACGGAGTGGTGCATCGGGCAAAGCGGACTCGCTGGCGACAGCGCCGCCCGGTCCCGCAAAGCGGCCAGCTCCGCGGCTTCGGTGCTCGCAGGCGACGAGAATCACGGGCCGGCCCCCGAGGACGAGCCGCCGTTCCGTCGCCCGGAGTGAACCGCACAGGTGCGGCCGGTAATGACGTTTCACCGTCCTCCAGGCCAGATCACCGGGTTCATCGGCCCCAACGGCGCCAGCAAGACGAACATCGGCACATGACATTTGTCTTTACTGCCCGATGTCGCTGCGGTGCAGCGCGCGTGCATGCTGCAGGAAAGCTGCCGCAGCCTGGTCGAGGCGCCGGACTAGCTCGTCCAGTCCACCCAGCTCAGGCCGGGAACTCTGCTGAACTCGGAGGTGTTCGCCGTTACGACTGTCAGTCCGTGACGAAGTGCCTGACCAGCGATCATGAGGTCGTAGGTGCCGGCCGGCGTTCCGCTCTTCTCCAGGACCGCGCGCACCTGGCCGGCGGTCTTGGCGTCCTCGTCATCGAAGGCCAGGAGGTCCAGGTCACCGGAGAGGAAGATCCGGAGGCGCTCAGTGTTCTCCAGCACCTGAATGCTCTTTTCCACGCCATACCACAGCTCGAACAAGACCACGGACGAGACCGCGAGGCAGTCGCCTGACGTCTCCGCCTCCCGGTACCGGTGCCGCATCCCGGCTGGCTTGTTCCGCAGGAGGGCGACCACAGCGTTGGTGTCGAGGAGGTAATTCACCCGAATATGTCCTCGCCGGGGGGCACGGGCGGCTGTTGCCTGCCGTCATCGAGGAGCGGCACGTCCGCGAAGCGATCCAGCTCGTCGTCCTCAGCGATCGCAGCACAGAACTCCGCAGCCAGGCTAGGACGTCCGCGGCGCTGCGGGTCGGCGAGCAGGTGGCAGACTTCGGTGACCACCAGCGACGCGACGACCAGGCGGGACCAGTTCTCCCGCAGGAACTCGGCGCAGCGGGCGTGGTCGCGGTCAGCTGCGTTGAACGCGGCGACCAGCGGCCAGCAGCCCCGTATCGCACAAGATCACGCTGACGCAGCCCCGCCGTCCTCGTCCCGATCGGCGTAGGTCAGGTGCTTGTCATGATTGCGGCCCAGGTCCGCCAGGCCCCCGAGTGCGAGCAGGAACCACCCACCAGGCCCGGCCAGGCCGGATGGCCCCGCCAGTGGCGGCAGGCCAAGCCGCCATGGGCAGCGGCCCGGCGGATAGCAAACCCGATCCCACGATCTTCACCCTGGTACACAAACGCGCTCAGCGCCTGGTCGGCGCCAGCCTCCAGGTCAGCCAGACTCCCCTGCGCCACATCGCCCGAGAAGACGCCGGTTGGCAGAACGCGGACCGGTTCGGATGGGATTTCGACAGCCGACCGCGGACCGAGGACGACCTGTACGACCTGCACCATGTGCGTGAGTTCGCCCAGCAGCTCGGGCTGGCATGCCGGACGGGCCACAAGCTGACACTCACCGCGAAGGGCCGCCGGCTCGCCGACGATCCTGAGCAGCTGTGGCGGGCCGTTGCCGCCTTCCTGCTGGCCGGCCACAGCGACTTCACGGCGTACACGGGCGAACTGTTCCTCGCACAGCTGCTGGAGGCCGACTGGCTCCCCCGCGACGAGATCCGGGCCACCGTGTGGACCGCAGCGGGCGAGGAAGGGTTCCGCGAGAACCGGACCGGCGACCCGCCCAGCGAGGATGACGTGAACTGGGCCATCCAAGACACCGGCAACTTGTGCCGCGCGCTCGGCCTGCTGACGGTCGGCGCGGACTGGCGCGACCGCAGCTGCGGTCTCACCGAGACCGGCAAGGCGGCCGCCTCCGAAGCACTGCGCGCCCGCGCCCCGGGCCCGCGCACGATCCCATGGCCCTGACGTGAGTGGTGCGGATGACGACCGGGAAGGGGACGCCGGAACCCCGAAGCCCGGCCGGCTGTCCGCAACTCACGTGCAGGCAGGTCTGGGTTGGCTAACATCAGTTGCCGTGGCGCTGAACCGGATGAACCGTGACGAGTTCTTCGGCAAGCTCGCCGGCCTCGACGAGGACCGGATCAGGAAGGCCCTGTGGAACCTGTACTGGCGGGGCTCCGCGCAGTTGCGCGAGCGTATCGAAAGCGAGCTGGATCCCGCTCAGGACGCGGCACGTAAGCGCGCGGCAGCCGAGCCGCCCGACCCGGGCACCGTGCTGTGGGAGGTCCGCGACTTCGCCGAACTGGCCAGGGCGGGCGCCTACATCGCCGGGGACCGGCGCGTCTCCCCGAAGGAGCGGACGCGCTGGCGGCTGACGTTCCGCCGGCTGGCAGCCGACGCGCTGGCCGCGCTGCGCCACGGGGACTGCGGGCCGGCGGAGGAGGCCGTGGCGCTCCTCGTCGACCTCGCCTGCGAGACGAAGCGCTTCGACTACTTCCGGTCCGAGGACCCGATGGAAGCGGCCCAGTTCGTGGTCTCCGACGCTGTCGCGGCGCTCTGGGAGTTCGTGCGGGAGCGGCACGGGTTCGCCCGGTTCGCCACCGTCGCCGCGGCGCAGCTGCCCAGGTGGGAGTCGGCGTACGGCTGGTCACGCAGTGGGTGGGGCAAGCTGGCCGAGAAGGAGACCTCGCTCGCCAGCGTGCTCGGCCGGACGCTGCGCGCCCCGGACGCGTGGACCGCGTTCGCGGACTGCTACCTGGACGCGCTGGACCAGATCGCCCGCGCGGAGGCCGCCAAGCCCTCCTCCCGGCCCTCGTACAGTTACCCGGACCCGCACTACCGCCGCCGCGACCGGACCCGCGACCTCGCGGAATGGCACTCGCTGCTGCTGGAGCGGCTGGCCGGGTCGGAGGCCGAGGACCGGCTGGACCGCCTCGCCACCCATCCCGCTCTCGGCGGACCCGAGCTCACGTTCATCCGGGCGCGGCTGGCCCAGCTACGGGGGAACACCGGCGCCGCCCGCACACTGGCGAAGGAGTGCCTGGCCGAGCTGCCCGGGCATGACGGGTTCGCCGACTTCGCCGTGCAGATCGGAGCCGACCTGCCCGCATCCACCAGGGACAAGCTCACAGAGCGGGCACGATGGGCAGCCGCCACCGCACCCGGCTGACCACACGCCGAGCCGGCTCGTCCGGCGGTAATCCTGCCCGTCGTGGCAACTGCTCGCTCGGGCGGCAGCAAAGCTGGGGCACGCCGGCGCCAAGCTCGGCGCCTGCGGCCCGCTGCCGGGGGTATCCGCACACCAGCGCGGTGCGCGGTGCCGAGGGGCTGAGGGAGCTTCGGCCCCGGGCCGGGCGCGGCGCCTGGCGGGCGCTGTACCGGCAGGTCGGGGAGGTGTTAGTGGTGGCGGCGGTCGGGCCGGAGGCCCAGTCCGACCCGCGGGGCTTCGCCCGGGCGGTGCGGGCGCTGGAGCGGCTGGCGAAGGTGGAGGGGGACTGATGCCCAAGGTGTCGGAGCTGAGGACCGCGGGCCAGATCGCGGCTGAGGAGCTGGCCGACCCGGAGATCCGCCGCGAGCATGAGCGGGCGGCACTGGCACACGCGGTCGCGATGCGGGTGATCTGCTACCGGGTCGAGCATGGCCTGTCGCAGACCGGGCTGGCCCGCCTGCTGGGCATGCACCAGCCCGCCGTCGCCAGGCTGGGAGCCGGTGACCACGAGCCGTCGCTGGCCACCTTGTCCCGGCTGGCGAGGATCCTCGGCGTGGAGTTCCACATCGACATCACCCCCGACGCCTTCGAGTTGCGCGACAGCGCCTGAGCCAGCCCCAGCCCTTCTGGGGACGGAATGGCAGCCGTCCGCATCCACGTGCGCGAACCACGTGTGCAGCTCGGTGACAGGACTGGAGTCTGGCAGCCGGTGCCGTGTTCTTCCGCAAGCCGATCGGCTGACCGGCCAAGCCAGAATCTCGCCATCGCCATGACCGTCCGCGGGCCGTAGCGCAAGCACGCAGATCTCCCGGATCCGCGCCGCTGCCTGCCCGAAGTCGACTGCTCGGCCGCGCCGATCGGCGGCTACTTGCGCACGGCTGCGGACCAGGCCCAGTCACTGGGCGTGATCCAACTTCGGGTCCGGCGTGATCTGCCGACTCTGTGCTCCTCGCCGCGGCTCCGGGCGGCGAGGAGCACCCAGCACATATCACCCAGATCGGGGTCGGCTGGCGGACGACCATAAGTTGTCGTCTGCGGCGCTCATCACCGGTCGCGCCCGGTTGGCCGCTTCTCCAGCCTCAGCGCCATCGCGGCCTGCTGGCCGGGAAACGACACGCGACCGCCCTTGGCTGAACGGGAACCTGTGCGCCTTCTTGCCGTTCGCGTGGTTCCGATTCTGCGCTCCCGGGGTTGGTGCCCGTCTGGCGCTATTCACCGGGGCCATCTGCGAGGTGGGGCCGTCAGGCAGCGCGGCGGTGGAGCAGCCAGATCGTGGCGCCGAGCGCAGCCGCCGTGAGCAGCGCGAATATTCCGGCCTCGATGAACTGGAAGTGCCAGAACCGGTCGGCCGGCTGGTACAGGTAGGTATTGCCGGGCGTCCACGGCACGCTGGCGAGTCGGCCTGCATATTTATACGGGCCATCCCTGTAGGGAGAACACTCGCACATGCCGCCGGCGGGGCGCTGAGGCGCGGCTCACGTCGTAATCCGGGTCCTGTGTATACCGTTCCCGTGTGCTGCGCGTCACACAATATGGGGGAGCGTCCGCCGCAGCGCGGCGGGATCACGCATGGGCTGGGCACCGGACGACCTGTCGGAGGTGGGCTGGCCGCCCGGGCGGCGATGAATGCCGATGGCTGAGGAGCTGGCTGAATGGCGAAAACTGATTTCCCCGATGGTGTTATCAGGGGCCGGCGGATGGCAGTCTCCCCCGGGGCGTTGGTCCCTGGCGAACTGGCCGTTGTGCTGTGACGCTGGGGGGCGTGGCGGTGGTGTCGCTGGCTTCCTACCGGCGCTGCTGTGACCGGCTGACAACCGCATGGCCGGGTTTCCTTGCCAAGCGGGAGGAGCGGCTCGCTCAGCAGCGGCGGTTCGGCACGGCCGCCGAGAAGGTGGCCGAGAACATCGTCGAGGACCTGTTCACGATGGTTCTGGATTGGCGCCTATCCGAGGTGAACAACCAGGTGGGCTACGCGGACCTGGTGCTTACCCGGCTCGGCGTCAAGCACCTGATCGTAGAGGTCAAGCGCCCCGGAGCGCTGGCCTGGAACGAACGGTCGGTCAATCTCGCGCTGGCCCAGGCACACCGGTACGCCGACGAGCAGAAGGTCCATTCCATCGCGGTCAGCGATGGCATCATGCTGTATGCCCGCGATCACGTCCCCGGCGGGCACCGGGACCGGGTGTTCGTCCACCTCGACCAGCCACAGGCACCGGTGGACCTGTGGTGGCTCAGCACCGACGGGATCTACCGGACCCGCGAAAACCCCTCAGGCGCCCGCCTGCGCCTGCTGCCACCCGCCCCTGACAGCACGCCTCAGTCCGGGAACGGTGCCCAGGCCGGCCTTGTTCACCCGAAATACCACCTGCCAGCGGTGTGCTTCGCCTATGTCGGCAGCGCCGCCGACCCGAAGACATGGCACCTGCCCTACCTCCTCGCGGACGGCACGCCTGACCTGGCCAGACTGCCCAAAGCTATTCAGGCCATCTTGTCCAACTACCGCGGCGCCCACGTCAGCAGCGTCCCAGAAGCCGCCATCCCTGAGGTCCTGGTCACCCTGGCCCGTACCGCACATAAGCTGGGCAAGCTGCCCGCCAGCGGACCCAGCGCAGCAAGGGCATACGTCCAGCTCCAAGAAGCCCTCGACCAGCTCGACCGCCTCGCTGAAGCGTTCACCCCGTGAAGGACTGCCGCGGTAGACGCGCAACCTGCCAGACACCCGCTCATAGCCGCGGGGCGTGCATGTGGCGCAGGGCCAGGTCACGCCGACGGGGCTGGCATCATAGAGGTGATGAGCAATTCCAGTCCCCGCCGCTTCCCCGTGACCGTTACCCATCTTCCGGTCACGCGCTGCCAGATCTGCCACCGCACCGTCGCCTACCGGCCCGGCAACCTCAGCGAGGTCCTGACCGAGCACTACCGCAGGGCCCACCCCGAAGCGCTCGGCCTCCCCTCCCGGTAGCTGGCTCCCGCAGACCCGCACCATCCACCCATGCCGCACGGGCCCCTGCCGACTCGGGACGACCTTGCCGCAAGGCTTCACGGGGACGCCAGCGGTGACAGAGCGTGGCCGACCCAAGGTGAGGGCACGCGCGTAGAACCGCCGACTCGGGAAACGGCATCATCCGGGACCGCGAGTGCCTGGCAGTGCCTGCCCTGCACTGCCGAATTGAGCCGTTCTCAGATCGAGAGCGGCCCCGTTGCGCGGCGCCGCTGGGCCGGCGTCAGCGGCGGGCTTGGCCCTGGGGAGGCCCGCCCACCGCACGCCGGGCCATGCACCACAGCGGTTCGCCAGATCGAACCGTCCATTCGTCACGAGCGCGGGTGCAGCACTCAGCATTCTTCCTCGACTCCGAGTATCCAGCTCACGGCCACCGCCTCAAGGGCGACCCTCCCGGGCCGTCGCTGCGCGATGGCTTCGCCACCCATGACCCGGTGACCGCTCACTTGGTTTTCGGCACCGAGGAGGAAGGGGACGGGCCAGAGACCACTCAACGGACCTGACGGCTTGACGCTACGGCGACAAGAGATCTGGAAGTTCTTCGAGCCGGGCCACGGTGGCTCCGCAATAGCGGGGGATCAAATCTTGCGCGATTGCGCCCGCTCCGCCGTCGCGTCTAGCCCGTCCGGGTCATGTGTGCCTAGTCCGGCGACGTGCCGGCACGTTCGATCTGGCTGATCAGGCGCTTGAGCTGGGTGATCTCCTCGGCGAGGGCGGCCTGGCCTGCTTTCGTGAGGGTGACCCACGTGCGGGCGCGTTTTCCGGCGTAGCCCTTCTCGATGGTGATGAGCCCGGCGCTTTCCAGCACGCCGAGGTGCTGGGAGAGGTTTCCTGCGGTCAGCTCCAGGTTGTTGCGCAGGTAGCTGAACTCGACTCGCCGTGCCTCGTGCGCGATGGTGAGGATGCCGAGCCGGACCCGCTGGTGGACGGTGTCGTCGAGCCCGTTAGCGGGATGGCCGGTCATGGCGCAGGTGACCGGAGTGGTCGCTGGGCCAGGGCGAAGCCGATGCCGCCGAGCAGCAGCACGCTGCCCTGGAAGACGGCCGGAAGGGAGTACCAAGGGGGGTCGTGCTGGACCCAGCCGAAGGTGATGGGCACTAGCACGGCCGCCAGGTAGGCGAGGGTCAGGAGGAGCAGGGCGCGGTTGCGTTCCGCCCAGGCCAGCACTAGCAGCGCGAGCCCGATGGCAGCCCCCGGGCTGGCCAGCCGGTAAGGCAAGCCGTTCAGCCCCATCGGGTTCCCGGCCGGGGGGTTGTGCAATTCCCAGAGCGCTACACCGGTCAGCGCCACCGCGACGATGATCCCGGCGATGGCGTACGGCCGCACGCGTGTCCCGACGCCCCGTGCCCGGGACCGGCGGATGTAGAAGGCCGCGATCGCCACGTAGGCCAGCACCAGGGCGATCGGCCAGTACACGAACTCCGCGTCCGAGTAGACCGTGCAGATCCTCGGCACGGCCAGGCAGTCCAGGTGGTGGCCGCTGTAGCGCCGGACGGGGATGGAGGCGAAGGTCAGTGCCGCGAATACCAGGAGGGGGAACCAGGTCGCGCGCTGTTCCCTGCGCACCCGCTGCGCGAGTTCGCGCGCGTTCGACAGCAGCCGGTCCGGGTCGTCTCCCGGGTATGCAGTCTCGGTTGCCATGGACAATAGGTTAGCGATACAAACCAGTCTGCACAAGGAACTGCCGGGACGCCTCCGGCGGCGCCAAGATCATCTGTGATCACCACCGCGCGGGCCGTGGGCCAGCTCGGGATTTCCGCGCTGGCCGGGGCCGTTGCCGGGACGGCGCTCGGCAACGTGTGGGTGCTGCCCCTGATCAAGGAAAGGTCGCTTTTCAAGGTCACCGCCGCCGTTCCGGCCTGGATCACCATCACGGTGCCGGCCGGGATGGTGGCACTGGCCGGGCTGGCTATCGCCGCCGCCGGCGCGCTCGGGCCCGCCATCTGGGCCGCCACCTCCAGAACCACCACCGCCCTGCACACGGAATGACACCGCTGACCCGGCCGCGAACAACAGCGGCCCCCGCACCAGCGGGCCAGGCCGCACAGACGAGAGGAGAAGGACGATCCCGCACGGCCAGGTGAACGCAGTATTGGCAACACCGGACATGTGGCTGGCCGTGATGGGCCGCCCGGCACCGTCCGGGCCGCTGGCTGACCTCACGCTGCAGAAGGGCCGGTGGGCCACCCGCCCCGGCGAGATCGACATCGACCCCCACCTCATACCGTTCCCGGCGGCGATCGGCAGCACGGTCACCATGGCCAGCGCGCCGGGCCAGCCGAAACTCACGGTGGTCGGCTACGCCTCCTCGATCGGGCCGGACGAGGCCGCCTGGGTGGCCCCCGGCCAGATCGCCGCCCTGCGCCCGGCCGGCGCGCCCGCCCAGCAGCAAATGCTCTACACCTTCACAAGCGCCGGCACCGCCGGCCTGACCGACGGCCGGGCCATCCACATCACCGTGGGCGGCAAGACCGCCACCGCCATCATCACCGGCACCGTCTACAACCCCGGCGTCGTAGGCGCCCTACTCACCAGCTGGCAGACCCTCGACGGCGCCGCCGGGCTGGCCATCAACCAGTACATCGTCGCGCTGAAGCCCGGCGTCAAACCCCCCGCCTACGCGGCGGCGCTGGGCAAGACCCTGGGCCACTGCTGCACCGTGACCAGCGTCACGCCAGGACAGAGCGGGAGCGTCGGCCTCTAGGGGGACATCGGCACCTCCCTTATCGGGCCGCTCACGATCCTGGTCGCGGTGCTGGCCGGGCTCGGCGTGCTCAACGCGACACCGGGCCGAAAACCCCGTACCACAGGCACTGGATGACGGCGGCCTGCACGGTGGCGGTCTTGCCGTAGCAGCGCACGGTGACGGGGGCGCAGGTGGCCTGGCTGGCGAGGGCGGCCAGGGACGGCAGGCGCTTGCCCTTGGCCCGCGGCCGGCCGCGCCTGCCGGTGCGCGGCGGTGCCAGCTCATACAGGGCGGCGTCTTTGCGCAGCTGGGTGGTCCAGGTCACGGTCTTCGAGCAGCCCGACGCCGCCTCCGTCCGCGCCCAGCACGCCCAGGTCGTCACCGCCCTGGAGGCCAAGTTCCCCCAGGCCGCCACCCACCTGGATGAGGCACGCCACGACATCCTGGCCTTCACCGCCTTCCCCCGCGAGGTCTGGCGCCAGATCTGGTCCAACAACCCCAGGAACGCCTGAACAAAGAGGTACGCAGCCGGACCGATGTGGTCGGCATTTACCCCGACCGCGACGCCATCATCCGCCTCGTCGGCGCGGTACTGGCCGAGCAGAACGACGAATGGACCGAGGCGCGCCGCTACATGGGCCCGGAAATCCTCGCCGCCTGCCAGAAGGCAACGCAAAACCCTGACACCAATACTGAAACTGGCGTGACAATTGAGGCCGTTGGTGCTTACATAGA
>DPMS01000773.1 GCA_003541285.1 Actinomycetota bacterium | reverse complement strand
ACCTGGTCCCCCGCCGCCCGGCCCGTCACCTGGTCCCCCGCCGCCCGGCCCGTCGTCAGCCGGCCCGCCGGCTCGGCCCCCATCGGCTGGGGGAATCAGCGGGAGGGTGCCGAGCAGGAGGCCGACGAACGCCTGGGCGCGCAGCAGGTCCATGCCTCCCCCTGCTCCGGCGGCCTCCATGGCCCTGGCGATCGCACAGATCCGCGTCCAGGCGGCTGCCGCCTGGACGGCTGGCAGGAATCTCCCCGAGAGCGAGGCGGTGCCATCGTGGTCGCCGGACAGCGCGACCCATGCTTTCTTCTCCGCCTCCTCGCGGCGCCGCTCAGCCGCCTGCGGGTCGACCGCGAGCACGGCCCGCTGTAGCGAAGCACGGAGCTGCCCGCTGGTCTGCCGCTCCGCCCGCACCAGGACCCGCTGCTCAACCGCGCGGGCCAGATCAGCGTCCAGCGAGCTGGTGTACTGGTCGATCAGCTTGGCCCGATTCAGGTCGATCTTGCCTTCGCCGAGAGCGGCAAGGGTCGCCGGAAGCCGGCCGGACAGGCCTACCGCCAGCTCCATCCAGTACTCCGCGCCGCCCTGAGTCAAAGTGAGGGCGAGCGCGACCTCGCTGGGCGCGAAGTCTGCCTCCAGTTCCGCAACGGGGTCATGCTCCCGCCCGCCGGGGCCGCTTCCCCCTGCGGCGTGGCCGGCTCCGGCCACCCCGCGCCGGCGAGCCAGCTCAGCCACGGCAGCCAGTTCGTGCGCCTGCGCCCACGAGGTCAGCTTGCGCCAGGCGGTGATCGAGCCCGTCAGTGCCGCGTCATCCAGCTCGGAAGCCTGGCCGCAACTCAGCCAGCCGGCCAGGTCCGGGCCAGGCGCCATGATGGCGTGACCGGCCAGTGCCCCGAGCGGCAGCACCCGTCCCATGCCGTCCTGGGCGGCCCGTAGTGCGTCTTCGCCCAGCAGGTCCGCCTCCGGCTCAGCCGCCGGCTCGCCTTCGCTAGCCCAGTCACAGCCCGGCTCGCCCCAGGCGGGCAGATCCATGCCCGCACGGTGCAGCTCATACCGGTGCGCGGCAGCGAGGATGTGCCCGAGGGGGAGGTCGCCGGTCCACGACACCGCCAGGCCAGCAGCGCCGTCAGCCAGGGATGCGAGCGTGGCCGGGGCACCGGCCAGGGGAGCTTCGGTGCGCGACGCGGCAGCCGGGAGAGGCGCGGCCGCAGCGGAAGCGGAGCCTGTCCGGTCCAGCATCGCCGTCACCTCCCTCGCGGGCTCAACCGCCTGCGCATGCCCTGGCAAACGGAACTTATGCAAACAGGCTAACGAGCGCCTCTGACATTTCTGCCCCGGGCACGAATTCCCATTCGGGAGCGGCCTTGCCCCGGGAGTGGCAACGGCAGCGGCCCGGGATCGGTACGGTGACATCTGACCCCGATGCGCGGCGGCACCCCCGGCCCCGCGCCCGACGCAGCCGAGGGTAGGTCATGGGCGGCTTCAAGAAATTCCTGTTGCGCGGCAACCTGGTCGATCTGGCCGTCGCCGTGGTCGTCGGCGTCGCCTTCAACAACGTGGTGCAGGCCCTGATCAGGGACCTGATCACTCCGCTGATCGGCGCTGTCGGGAAGAAGCCCGACTTCTCAGCCCTGGTGCTCACCATCCATGGCGGCCATTTCAAGTACGGCGACTTCATCAACGTCGGGCTGTCTTTCCTGCTGATCGCCGCCGTCGTCTACTACTTCGTGGTCGTCCCGGCCAACCGGGTCACCGCCCTGGCCGAACGCAACGCCGAGGCGACCGAACGCCCGTGTCCCGAATGCCTCAGCGATATCCCGGTCAAGGCGACGCGCTGCAGGTTCTGCACCGCGATTGTGGAACCGCCGCCCAACGGCCAGTCTGCGCGCCAGCCTGCGGCCGGTGCGCACCGCCTGCGTTCTACTTTGCATCCGAATAGCTAGCCACCACCGCGGTCGTCACCGGGAACCGGACCGGGGTCGGGCCGAACACCAGCCGTCCGGCCTCGGCCGCCGCCTCACCGACGGCCGCTTCCACCGCACCGGCCAAAGCCTGCTGGCAGTGCACGATCACCTCGTCGTGCTGGAAGAACACCAGCCGGGCGGCGGTGTCGCCGTCACCCTCCGGCTGGTTCTCCGGGTGGGCGGCGGCCGCCCCGGCGGCCGCGTTCGGTGCCGACAACGCCGCCAGCCGGCGGCGGAGGCCGGCCAGCAGGACAAGCGCCCAGTCGGCCGCGCTCGCCTGCACGACGAAGTTGCGGGTGAACCGGCCGCGTGCTCGCAGCGACCGTCCCGCCCGTGCCTCGTCCGCACCGGGCTCGTCGGGTACCGAGGTCAGCCCACGCCAGGCCGCCGAGGGAGGCGGGCAGGTGCGCCCCAGCCGGGACCTGACCACCCGGCCTTCCTCGCCGGCCCGCGCCGCCGCCTCCACATACTTCGAGGCGAGCGGGAACCGGTGCCGCAGCACCGCCAGCAACTGGCCCGCCTCCCCGCCTGCGCCGCCGTACATGGCGGACAGCAGCGCCACCTTGGCCTTGGCCCGGTCACCGCCGAACGCGCCAGCCAGTGCCTCGTACAGGTCGCCGGTACCGGCCGCCGCGGCGAAGGCCCGGTCGTCGGCGAGGGCGGCGAGCACGCGCGGCTCGAGTTGCGCGGCGTCGGCGACCACCAGCACATGGCCAGGGTCGGCGATCACCGCCCGGCGCAGTACCCGGGGGATCTGGAGGGCGCCACCACCCCGGGTCGCCCACCTCCCCGACACCACGCCGCCGACGACGTACTCGGGACGGAACCTGCCGCCCGACACCCACTCGTCGAGCCAGGCCCAGCCGTGCGCGGCGTGCAGCCGGGCGAGTTCCTTGTACTCCAGCAGCAGTGCGGCGGCCGGGTGGTCCACGCCGCGCAGCACATGCGACCGGGTCGAGGGCACCCGCACCCCGGCCGCGGCGAGCGCTCGCAGCACCTGGGCGGGCGAGTCCGGGTTCACCGGCGGGCCCCCCAGGGCGTCACAGATCCTGGCCGCGAGGTCAGCCAGCCGCGCGGGCCGCATCCCGGCCATCGGGCGCTGCCCGAGCAACCCGGTGAGCAGGTCGCTATGCACGTCCGCGCGCCACGGCAGCCCGTCGTGCCCCATCTCCCCCGCGATCAGCCCACCAGCTGACTCCGCCGCCACCAGCAGTGCGAACCGGCCGGGATGCTCATCGGCTGCGATCCGCCGCACCTGGTCCGCGTGGACGGCGATGAGAGCCTCCAGGGCCGCACGTGGATCCGGGAAGACCGGGTCGGCCGGGTCGAACAGGGCATCCTGCCCGGGGCGTGAGGCCGCAGCTGGCCGCTGCCCGGCCTGGACCGCGGGAACCGCCGCCCCGCGCAGCCGCGACCACGCCCCGGCCAGCGACGCGGGTTCAGCCAGCCGTCCCTCCCGCCCGAGCAGCAACGCCTCGGTCAGAGCCACGTCGTGGCAGCGCCCGACCCGTACCCCAGCCCGCAGCAGCGCTGGGTAGATCGCGGCGGTCGCCGGCCAGACCCACCGCACGTCGCCGTGATCATGTGCGGTGACAGCCGCCGGAAAATCATCGTGCCGAACGACAGGCCCATGGCTGGTCCCGTCCTCCGCGAGCTCTGACAGCCAGCAACTGCCATCTGGCCCGGCAACGACTGCGACCCGCACGGATCTGATTGTCACCTGCCGGGCCGACACCGGGCAGCGCCGCGCCTCGCCGCACCGGGTTGACGCGCAGCACACGGCGGTGCTGAGCGCGCCCACCGGGCCTGCTCAGCGGGTGTGGTGTCTGGGCCCCGGCCCGGTCCCTGCCCAGGCCGGGCCGGGCCCAGACGCTTGGGTGTCAGCCCATCCCGGCGCCGGCCGGAGCACCAGCGGGGGCCGGCCCAGCGGCCGGTCCCCAGGAGTGCCAGCCCCGCCGCATGGGACCGTTGCGGAACGCGGGCAGGAGGGAGAAGTCGAGGATCCTGACCGCGGTGGCGGTGCTGCCGCTGACCGTCGCCAGCACTACCGCCTGATGGCCGGTCTTGACCGAGGCGATGCCAGCCTGGCGCGCGTCCACATAGGTGGAACTTGTCACCTGGTACGTCTTGATGAAACCGTCGCTGCTCTTGAGGGTGATCGAAGCGGCGCTCACGGCCGTGACCGCGCCGCGCTGCATATCGACGGTCTGGTAGCCGCCGCCGGCCTTGGGCACGACGAACTGGCCGTGCACCGCGCCGAACGGGCCGCCGCCGAAACCGGCCCGCAGGCCCGGCCGGCGCACACCAGCCCAGCCGGGCCGCGGTGGGGCGGAGGGAAGTGGCGTCGCGGCGATCTCCCCGGACGCGGACACCGGCGTGGCCGGCGATGTCCGTGTGCCCGATGTCGCGGCAACCGCGACGCCGGCTCCCGCGAGCATCGCGACCGCGGCGACTCCGGCGATTATCAGTGGCCTGCCAGGCAGTCTGCGCGTACCGAGCATGGTTGTGCGGCTTCCTTCCGGCCGGTGCGGCCCTCAGGTCGACGGGTCCTTGCCGATCCTCGTCCGCCGAGTTGGGTTCTGGCTGAGAAAGCGCTGAAAAATTTCCGAACTGCCGGGGTGCTGCCGCGCGGCCGGGCGCGCCACGCCGGTACCGGGGGGCCGCGCGGCCGGCGACGGCATCGTCATCCGTGGCCCGGCGAGAGGAACGCGGTGAAACCAGCCGCCAGGGCGACGGCGATCCGCTGGCGGAACCGCGCGCTGGACAGCTTCGCGGCATCGGCTGCGTTGCGCATGTTGCCGCACTCGATGAACACCTTCGGCACCGTGGACAGGTTGAGCCCGCCAAGGTCGGTGCGGACATCGAGGGCACGGTGGCCGACGTAGTTGGCATAGGGCTCGCCAGTGATCTTGTGATACGCGTTGCGGATGTCGACCGCGAGCCGGTGGNNGCCGATCGCCGCCCGCTGGGTGATGCAGGGACCGACACCGTGATCATTGGTGCGGGTCAGGACCACGGTCGCGCCCTTCGCACGGAGCAGCCGGGCAAGGCGCATGGCAACGTCGAAGTTGAAGGCCGCCTCGGTATACCCGGCATCTGTCTGGGTGCCGGTGGTATCGCAGGGCTTCCATTCGGTGATGACGTTGACGAGCCGGTTGATGGTGGCAGGTGCCGCCCAGTTATCCCCGTTGTGCCCGGGATCGA
>DPMS01000792.1 GCA_003541285.1 Actinomycetota bacterium | reverse complement strand
CCAGTACGGGCACTCACCGCCGACCAGGCTGGCTTCCACGCCGGTCACGTGCAGGCCAGCTTCGGCCAGCCGCCCGGCGGCGTCCTCACCGCCGGGACCCATCCCGATCACCACGATGCCGGTTTCCTCGGTACCCATGCGCTCCTCCTTACGATCCGCTGTCACGCTCTGGTGGCTCCCCCGGAGCCGGTTGCCATAACCCGCGGGCTGCCCGCGGCCACGACGGATTGTCAGCCAGGTGACAGCACCCGCCGCCGCTGGGCGGCTGACCGGGCAGGATGAGCGTTATGACCTACTTGCCGTCCCTGCCAGAAGACGCGGTCCTGCTGGATGTGTTCCGCGCCTACCCGGAACAGGCCCGGCCGCTGCTGGACTACCATCAGGCGCTGCTGCGCGGCCCGTCGCCGCTCAGCGTGGCCGAACGCGAGCTGATCGCGGCCTACGTTTCCGCGCTGAACGCCTGCCGGTACTGCCACGGGGTGCATGCCGCCACCGCCGAGGCGTTCGGGATCGGCGCGGGCACGCTGAGCGCGCTGCTCGCCGACGTCAGCACCGCCCCGGTGCCGGAGCGGATGAAGCCGCTGCTGCGCTACGCCGGGAAGCTCACCCTGTCCCCGGCGAAGATCTCCCCGGCGGACGCTGGGGCGGTGCTGGCCGCGGGCTGGACGGAGCATGCGCTGCACGACGCGGTGGCGGTGTGCGGGCTGTTCAACCTGATGAACCGGCTGGTCGATGGCCTGGGTATCACCGCGGGCGAGGACTACTTCATCACCGCGGCGCGCCGGCTCGCCGGCGCCGGGTACGCCGGGCTGAAGGATCTTCTGTGACGGTGGGCTCGCCCGCCGGCTCACCTGTCAGCCATCTGACACTCGCCTGCCCGGCCGGCGGGCGGCGGCGTTCAGACAGGCAATACCGGAAAGCGGGAGGAGAAACTGCGATGGCGCGTGCGATCTGGAATGACGTGGTGCTGGCCGAGACCAGCCACCCGGTGCTGCTGGAGGGCAACGTGTACTTCCCGCCGGAGGACGTCCGGCACGAATACCTGGCCAGGACGCGGGCGTGGTCGGTGTGCCCGTGGAAGGGCCTGGCCCGGTACTACACGGTGCGGGCTGGCGGGCAGGAGAACAAGCACGCGGCCTGGTACTACCCGCACCCCAGCCCGCTGGCCCGCAAGATCAGGAACCATGTGGCGTTCTGGAACGGAGTCGAAGTGGATGCCCGGACGGTGTCACAGGCACAGGCAGCGCCCGAAGCGCGGACGGCGCCCGGGCCTGAAGCAGTCCCAGGGCCGGAGTGACGTCCCGGCAGGAGGCTGACCCGGTGGCCGCAGGCTACGACCTGATCGTGATCGGCGGCGGCGCGGCCGGGCTCGGTGCCGCCCGCGGCGGCGTCGCCGCCGGCGCCCGCACGCTGCTGGTCTCCGCGGGTGAGATCGGCGGGGAATGCACCTTCACCGGGTGCGTGCCGTCCAAGACCCTGATCGAATCCGCCGCCCGCGGCGCCACATTCGGCGTCGCGATGGCGGCGGTGCGCCATGCGGTCGCGGCGATCGCCGCCACCGAGACGCCAGAAGTGCTCGCACGGGAAGGCATCGAAGTGCTCCGCGGCTCGGCGGTCTTCACCTCCCCGCGCGAAGTCAGGGTGGACGGGCATGGGCTGCGGGCGCGGGCATTTGTCGTCGCCACCGGGTCAGAGCCATCCGCTCCGCCCGTGCCCGGCCTGGCTGAGGCCGGTTACCTGACCAGTGAGACCGTCTGGGATCTGGCTGAGCTGCCGGGCCGGCTGGCGGTGCTGGGCGGTGGGGCGGTTGGCTGCGAGCTGGCGCAGGCGTTTGCCCGGCTCGGCAGCCGGGTCACGGTCGTCGAGGCAGATCCCCGGCTGCTGCCCGCCGCCGACCCGGCCGCCTCGCATGTCATCGAGGAGGTGTTCCGCGCTGAGGGGATCAGCGTGCACACCGGGGTGGCCGCCGCCAGCGTTAAGCACGATGAAAACAGCATGTCGCTGACGCTGGCGTCCGGAGAGGAAGTAACGGCGAACCGGCTGCTGGTGGCCACCGGACGCAAGCCCGTGGCCGGGCATCTGGGCCTGGAAGCGGCCGGGGTCCGCCTTGATGAGCGCGGTTACATCGTAACCGACCGGCATCTCGCCGCCGGGGGAGAAATCTATGCGGCCGGGGATGTGACCGGGCGGATGCCGTTCACCCACGCCGCGTTCGCGATGGGCCGGCTGGCCGCCCGCAACGCCCTGCGCCGCCGCTGGTCGCCGCCGGGCGCGTTCGCAGCCTCGGCGATCCCGTGGGCGGTGTTCACCGACCCCGAGGTGGCGCAGGTCGGGCTCACCGAGTCCCAGGCCGCCGCCCGTAAGGGCGCACGCGTGGCATACCTGCCCATGAGCGAGGTTGACCGGGCGGTCACCGCGGGACGCACCGAGGGCTTCGTGAAGATCATCGCAGGCCCGCGGCGGATGCTGGGCGGTGCCGGCGGCGGGCGGGTGCTCGGCGCCACCATCGTCGCCGCCCGCGCCGGGGAGATGATCCACGAACCCGCGCTGGCCATGCGCACCGGCCTGTTCACCGGCCGGCTCGCCCAGGCCGTCCACGCCTACCCCACCTGGTCGCTGGCCATCCAGCAAGCTGCCGCCCAGTTCTTCGGCCGCTTCGGCGGCCGCACCGCCCGCCCGCCCGGCCGAGCCCGGCCCGCGCTGAGCGCACGATACGGCAGGCATCCCAGTAGGCCTCGACCTGGGGCCGGCGCCTGCCGCGCAGGCCGATCTCCAGCATGTCAGGAACCCTGCCCGCAGGGTCGGCCTGTCGGCTGAACGGGGAGCGCGGGGCCCTGCTCGGCCTGAACGCCGGCGCCGTTTACATCCAGCTGGCCAGCGAGCCGGACCCTTCCCGGGTGCTGCGGACACGAGGCTGCACTCCGGCCAGGCCAGGCAGGCGCCCTGAAGGGCGGTGTCCACCAGCGGCGCGCCGTGGCACGTGGCAGCCAAGCATGGCCGGCGCCTAGGGTGCTGGTGTGTCCAGCCACCTCAATGGCTGGTGGCGGGAGCCTTGCCGTGCTCAGGGACTCCCGCCACCGCGAGCCGCGTTACCGGCTGGCGGGGAGCGCNNATCAGCGGGTTGGTGGGCGGCAGCAGCCCCCAGCGATTGATGACGTAGACGATGGCGCCGCCGACCACCGCGGCGGAGATGATCCCCGCGCTGGTGCGCATCCCCGGCACCCGCAGCCAGGCTGCTGCGCCGATGAGAGCGGCGAACGAGAGCCCGAGGAACGCCGCGAACGCGAAGTGCAGGATCGTCCCGACGACGACCTGCCCGGCCGAGACCGGCATCGCATTCATCACCATGGACCGCGCCGACGGGCTCATCGACGACATCAGGCTGGCGACGGTAGAGTTGGTGGCCTTGCCGCTCATCAGCAGGCCCATCTGGCTGACGGTGGCCGCTGGCACGTGCATGCCCGTCAGCATCGTGCCGAGGCTCTTCATCATCGCCGGGCTGAGGTGCCCGCCGTGCGCCACCGTCATCAGCGGCCCCGCCGCCGAAGCCGGGAGGTGGATCCCCATCAGGGCGACAAGCCTGGGCAGCATCGACAGCGGCGGGGTGATCGTGAACACGAACGCCGCCATCCCGATGTTCAGCGGGGTCGCGTATCCCATCCCGGCGGCGCCCATGACCAGTATCATCACCACGATCATGGCCAGCCCGCCGAGCAGCCCGGCGAGCAGCGCCGGGCCGAACAGCCGCCGCGCCACCACCATGGCATCGCCGCGGAAACCGGCCCTGCCTGTGTACGTCGTGGCCTGCATGACCACCATCTCCCTTTCCCGAGTGCTTCTGCCTGCGTTGCACGGCGCTCTGATGGCCACCGCCCAAGGCCGTCGTGGCCTGTGCCTGCCGGGCTGCCGGCGGTGCCCCGCGAAGATCGCCGGGCTCCGCGTGCGAAAAGCCCGCCCTGGACATGCGGGACCTTTTGCCGCTTCCAGGAAGGCGTCCGCCATCGCGTGGCCGGCACCCGCCACGCGGCGGGCAGGCCATTTCTCATCTGCCGGTCTCATTGCATCGCCGGCTTTCGCAGAGCGGTGGTGGTATGTCAGATCGGTGACACTGTTTGTGGCCTGACCGCGCTCAGGGAGGCGCGCCGCTGCGGTGCCGGACATGCCGCGGCCTGCGCCCTGAGCCGGGAGCCCGGGCCACACCTATGTTCCGGCGCCCTCTACCGCTCGTCCCCGGTCCCCAGCTCGGCGAGGAACGCATGCAGCCGGCTCCAGCACCTCCGCGTCGCCTCGTATCGTTGCTGGCCCAGGGAAGCCTTGACCGCCCGGCAGACGGCCGCGTCCAGGCCGTAGCGCCGGCAGTCTTCCAGGTGGGCTGCGACGCAGCTGGCGGCGCGGTTGCCAGGCTGTCCGTGCAGGAAGTCCTGAAGCAGGCGCTGCACCTGGCGGCAGCGCCGCGCCAGGTTCACGGTTCGCCGCGGGCCTCCCCGGCTCCGGCCCGGCTTCCGGCTGGGTCACATCAGTCAGCCGGTGCGCGCGATCGTGAGTCAGAGCGCGATCCGGCAGCCATCCCAGTAGGCCTCGACCCGGGGCCGGCGCCTGCCCCGAAGGCCGATCTCCAGCACGTCAGGAACCCTGCCCGCGGGAGCGCGGAACCAGATCTCCACGCCGGCGTGCGACACCAGGCCGAACCCGGAAAGGTCAGGTGGCCGCTCGGTGGCGGCGTGCATGTAGGCGGGTGTCCCCCAGCAGCACACCCGGGGCCGGGCTGCCCAGACCCACAGCCGCCCGCCAAGCTCGCGAACCAGCCCGACTGCCCCGGGGCTTACTTCCACCCGCATGACCTCTCCCTCACCACGACCAGTCAGCGGCGTGGCATGGCGCCCGCGGAACGCGGGTCTGGCGGCGCCTCGCCGTCGGGGTGCGGGGGCTCGTCTGGCCCGTTGGCGGCATGATCTTGCCGGGGCCGGCGGCGGGTCAGGAAGCCAGCCGCACGGGTCAGCCACGATCCAGGCCGGGCGCCTGGTCCCGGAAGGCGGCCGGGCTGCCCGGCTCGCAGTGCCGCCACGACCTGGCGGACGGACGGGTTCACCATGGCCCGGGCGCCCACCACAACGGTGGGGACGGTTTCGTCGCCGCCGGTGATGGCGCGCACTCGCGCAGCGGCGCCCTCGTCGTCCCAGATGTTCACCCACTCAGCGGGCACTCGCGCGCTGCGCAGCCCCAGCCGCAGCATCGCGCAATAAGGACAGCCGGGCCGCCAGTACACCCGCACGACGCCGCGTGCCTCGGTCGTGGTCACCGTCGCGCCGCCAGCCGGTGCAGCCGCCCGGCGATCCGGCCGGCCAGGCCGCGGCCCGTGCCGTCCCCGGCCTCCCCGCCCGGGACGGGGACGCGCTCGACCTGCACGCCGTGCCAGAACGCGACGTGCCCGGCGATCCCGCTGGCCGCCGGGCTGGGGTCTGGGTAGTACCAGGCCGCGTCGCGGTTGGTCGTGCCGCCAGCGCGGACGTGGTAGTACCGGGCCTGGCCCTTCCACGGGCACGTGCTGGTGGTCTGGCTGGCGGTGAAGTACTGCCGGTCCAGCGACTCCGGCGGGAAATAATGGTTGCCCTCCACCTTGACGGTGTGGCCGCTTTCGGCGAGCACGGCCCCGTTCCACACGGCCCTGAACATAATCTCCTCCACGGCGACCGGTATCTCACCGAGTACAGCACCTGACCCGGGGCACTGATGACGGAGTGTCAGCCAGGTGACAAGATGAGGGCATGAGCTTCCGGCGGCTGCCTGCGGCGGCGCAGCGGGCAGCCCGGCTGCTGCCTGTCCCCATGGCGGCCAGCGAGGCGCAGATCCGGCAGGCCGCCTGGGTGGCCCGGTGCGTGGGC
>DPMS01000237.1 GCA_003541285.1 Actinomycetota bacterium | reverse complement strand
GGCATCGCCGCCATCGTCGGCGCGATCACTCACGCCCGGGCCGGGCGGGCACGGCTCAGGACCGGCGCGATCTTCGGGGCACTCGGGGTCGCCGGCTCCTATGCCGGCTCGCGGGCCAGCGCGGCCGTCCCCGCCAACCTGCTGCTGGCCGGGTTCGGCGTCCTGATGCTCACCGTGGCCGCGACCATGATCCTGCGCCGCCGCGCACCAGGCCGGCCGGGCACGGGCAGCCACTCCCGCAGCGGTGCCCGCCACGTCATCGTTATCACCGCCGCGGCCACGGGCGTCGGGCTGGTCACCGGGTTCTTCGGCGTGGGCGGGGGATTCGTGGTGGTCCCCGCGCTCGTCCTGGCCCTCGGCTTCGACATGCCGACAGCAGCGGGCACCTCCCTGGTAGTGATCGCGGTAGACAGCGCAGCCGCGCTCGCCGCACGAGCCGGCCACGCCGTTTTCTCGCTGGACTGGGCGCTGGTCGCCGCTTTCATCGGGGCGGCGGTGCTCGGCACCCTGGCCGGAACCCGCCTGGCCGGGCGCGTCAACCCGCAGCGGCTGAGCGCAGCGTTCACGCTCCTGATCGTCGTGGTCGCCGGGTACACCCTCGCCCGCAGCCTGCCCGGCATCGTGCAGGGACCGGTGATCCGGCCCACGTCAGCGGCCCGTGACCGGGCCGCCACCCGCTGCCGGTTCCCCGTCCCCGCCGCCAGCGGCCAGTTCGAACCCGGCGCCGAGGTTCTGGGCAGTCCAGCGGGCGACGTAGGAGAACCGGTCGGCACGGACCAGGCCGTGCCGCCATTCCACCGGCGTCGTGTCCCGCAGGGTCAGCCGTTCGATGGCCAGTGCTGGCGTGCGGGCACGCAGGCCAAGCAGGTCGCGCTGCTCGCGGGTAGGCAGGACCGGGCACAGCCGCTCCCATCCGGCGTTGGCCCGGACACCGCAGCGCACGTGCAGTTCCCGGTACAGGGCGGTGCGGGTGAAGTCGACCTGCAGCAGCGGCCGGGCCAGGGCAGCCGGAAGCCATGACCAATCCAGCACGATCGGCTCACCATCGGCCAGGCGCAGCCGCTCCAGGTACACCAGCGGCTCATCCGGGGCACAGCCGAGCACCTCGGCGGCCTGCTCGTCGCGGCGCTCCTCCAGGTGCCGGACGACGCTGCGCTGCACGAAACCCTGCGCCTCCACCGAGCGGAACAGGCTGTAGAACGCGCCCAGCGGCTGCTCGATCATCCGCTCACGGACGAACGTGCCCCGGCCCCGGCCCCGTTCGACGACTCCCTCGGCCTGCAGCCGCCGGACCGCCTCCCGCACCGTGTGCCGGCTGACGCCGTACTGTGCCCGCAGTTCCTCATCCCCGGGGAAATGCGCCCGGAACTCCCCTCGCGCCAGACGGCGCCGCAGGTCAGCAAGCACCTGGGCCCACAGCGGCAGCGCGCTGTCCCGGTCCACGATCACGCCCCTAGTATGCGACGCTCCGGCGGGGAAAGGGATGAACGGTCGTAGACGCCTCCCCCCGGCCGGCGAGCCCACAGCGTGGCGTAATGTACGTACATCCGGAGTTTTCGCGCAGGCCGGCACGCCCACGTCCCGGGCCGCGCGGAGACCGCTGGCAGATGGTTGCTCAGCCCAGCTGTGCCGGGCGGTCGCGAAGTGGCGCCTGCCGCCGCGCGGTGCTGACGGAACGATGCCGGGCCCTTACTGGAAGGAGCGTCTTGCCGCACGCCACCCCGGCCGCGGGCCTCCTCCGGCCCGTGGCCGGCACCGCTGCCACGGGCCGCCCCGTTCACGTCCCAGCTGGGACGGCCGATTGAACACCCCACACCCCTCTCCCGCCGCGCCCGCCCGCCGCTTGTCCCGGCTGCTGGCCGAGCCCCGGCGGCCCGAAGCGGTCCGCAACTCCCCCAAGGCCCCGTGGCTGGTGGTCGCCGCCGTCTGCATCGGGGCGTTCATGGGCCAGCTCGACGCCAGCATCGTCACCCTCGCCTTTCCCACCCTGCGGCACGGTTTCGGCGCGGCGCTCGCCGACGTCCAGTGGGTGGGGCAGGCCTACCTGCTGGTGCTCATCGGGCTGCTCACCGCGGTCGGCCGCTACGCCGACATGTTCGGCCGCAAGCTCCTCTACACCTACGGGTTCGTGATCTTCATCATCGGCTCCGCGCTGTGCGGCCTGGCTCCCAGCCTGCCCGCCCTGATCGGGTTCCGGGTGTTCCAGGGCATCGGCGCGGCCATGCTGCAAGCCAACAGCGTCGCCATCATCGCCGGGGCAGTTCCTAGGGACCGGCTGGGCAAGGCCATCGGCATCCAGGGGGCCGCCCAGGCACTCGGGCTCGCCCTCGGCCCCGCCGCCGGCGGCCTGCTGATCAGCCTGGGCGGCTGGCGGCTCATCTTCTTCATCAACGTCCCGGTAGGCCTCGTCGGCACCGTCCTGGCCTGGTTCCTCATCCCCCGCAGCCGGCACCTCGCCGCCCGGACCCGGTTCGACTGGGCGGGCCTTGCCATCTTCCTGCCCGCCACCTGTGCCCTGCTGCTCGCCATCTCCTACGGCGGCCGCTACGGCTGGGGCTCACCGCTCATCGCCGGCGGCTTCGCCGTGGCAGCGCTGCTCCTGGTCGCGTTCATAGTGCGCGAGCGCCGGGCAGCCGCCCCCATGCTTGACCTCAGCCTGCTGCGCCGCATCCCGTTCAGCGCAGGTATCGCCAGCGGCCTCCTGTCCTACCTGGTCCTGTTCGGGATCCTCACCGTGGTGCCGTTCTACCTGGAAATCGCCCTTCACGCCCCGCCCGCCAGCGCGGGCCTGCAACTGCTCGTCATTCCCCTCGGCGTCGGGCTGATCGCCCCCCTCGCCGGGCGCCTGGCCGACCGGGTCGGCGCCCGCCCGCTCACCATCGGCGGCATGGCCACCACCGCACTCATGCTCGCCATCAGCACCCTCGTGCACGCACACACCATGATCTTCCTGCTGGCGCTCGCCGCGGCCGGGATAGGACTGGGCACGTTCACCCCACCCAACAACGCCGCCATCATGGGCGCCGCCCCCCCGCACCAGACCGGCATGGCCAGCGGCATCCTCAACATGACCCGCGGCCTGGGCACCTCCCTCGGCCTGGCCCTGGCCGGCCTCGCCTACACCATCGGCGCCGGCGCTGCCGACGCAACACCCGCCGACGCCACCAACGGTTACGACAACGCCGCCCTGCTCCTCACCGCGATCGCCGTCATCGCCGCGCTCATCGCCGCCCTCCGCGGCAGGACCCAGCTCAGCCACGACCCCACCCTCACAGCCGAATGACAGCCAGACCGCATGAGCCGGCCGGGCACCACAGTCAATGCCAGTGGCCGGAACCAGGAGTAACAACCCGTCGGCCATGCGGCGGGCGTGCCGGACGTGCAATGCTTGGCCTCGCTGGTTGCGCCCACGCGGGGGATGACCATTCCCCTTTGGGAGGGACGCATGATCAACCGCATACAGCTTGACCGGCCTGGCGTGTATCTGGAAGTCGAGCAAGACCGGACACGTGCGGCCGGAATTGTCCGGGCCGTGGTGTGCGAGAGCGATCATGGCCGCGCATACGCCAACGACGTAGCGGTGCTGGTTGGCCGGGACGGCTTCGTCCTGCGCAGGCCGGGCGGGGACGTCTGGATACCCGCCGGGAAGTGACGGAGGTACCTGCCTCGCCTCTCAACCACCTCCCGGACCGCAGCCCACGCCCAGCTCAGCGAGCACTGGCAGATACCCGGGCGCCGCGGATCAGCATGGCGGCCAGCCTGACCAGGATCGACCGCACATGACCCAGCCAGCCAGTGCGCGATCCGCCCCTGCCCTGGGTTATGACGCGTGGTTCGAAAGCCGATGGGGACGGTACGCATGGCGGATCGAGACCAGCGCCGTGCTGGCTGCCCTCGGCCCGCTCGCTGGGCGGCGGGTCGCCGACATCGGCTGCGGCACGGGCCGGCTCCTGGGCATCCTCACCAGCCACGGCGCCCAGGCGGTCGGCATCGACGCCGACCCCGGGATGCTCGCCCTTGCGGCCGCCAGGGGCCCGGTGGCCCGCGCCGACGCCCACCGGCTCCCCCTCGCCGGTGCGAGCATGGACGCCGCCGTCACCGTCGCCACGCTCGAGTTCACCGCCAGCCCGGCACAGGTCCTGGCCGAGATGGCCCGCATTACCCGGCCCGGCGGGCGGCTGGTCGCCGCCGTCCTCAACCCGGCCAGCCTGTGGGGCCTGCTCGACCGGCCCGCACACCGCGCCCCATACACGAGCGGATGCTTCCTCCCCCACGCCAGCCTCCTGGCCCTCGGGCGCAGGCATGGGCAGGCCCACCTGCGGGGCGTCCTATTCGCCGCTGGGAACCTTCCCGCCCGGCAGTTCCTGGGACCAGCGCTGGAAACCACCGGGCAGATCGCATCACGATTCGGCGCCTTCCAAGTTCTCACCGTGCAGACCCACGACAGCCACGCATCACCCGCCACCCCGGGTACAAGCGCGCCTGCCAGACCCAGGCTTCTCGGAGGGCGCCACCGGTTACGTGCATGACATGATGCGCAACTTCCGGACCACCGGACGCGCTCCTCTGGCCAAAGCCGGGCCCGGTGACCGACGTCACGAAGGGC
>DPMS01000272.1 GCA_003541285.1 Actinomycetota bacterium | reverse complement strand
CACCAGGCTGGGGGCTGGGGCCACCTGGCCAGGCTGGAGCTGGCGCACGTTCACCCGGTCCAGCACGGTGACCCGGTCGTCGGTCCGCAGCGCCCAGGCCAGCTGGCCGTAGCCCACGTCGACGGCGACCACGTGGGCCGCCCCGGACCGCAGGAGCACGTCGGTGAAGCCGCCGGTGGAAGCCCCGGCGTCCAGGCACCGCCGCCCGGCGACCCGCAGGCCACCGAACGCGGCGAGCGCCCCGGCCAGCTTCTGGCCACCACGGGAGACATAGTCCGGCTCCCCGTCCGCCTCCCTGACCAGAATCGGGTCATCCACGGCCACCTGGGTGGCGGGCTTCCCGGCCACACGGCCGCCAACCAGGACCCGGCCGGCGGCGACGAGGCCGGCCGCCTGCTCCCGCGAACGAGCCAGCCCCCTCCTCACCAGTTCGGCGTCGAGCCGTCTGCGGGTGCCCATCCGCTGACCACGGCGCCGTTCAGCTGCCGGGCTGGCCTGAGCCGTCATCAGGCAGCGCGCGATCACGCGTGTCCAGGTCCCCCAGTGCTTCAGTGAGCCGCTGGTGCACATGCTCGAAGATTGCTGGGTGCTCGGCGACCGGCAGTTCGGCCAGGCCAGCCAGCGCGCTGACCGCCTCGTCCACGCGCGCGTCGCCGGTGCCAGGCTGCTGGCCAGCCGGATCGGGCAGACCCGGGGTGCCTGCGTCCAGTTCCGACTGCATCACTTCGCTCTCCTCCCGTGGGCGGGTGTCCAGCACCGCTGCCCGCTGCACAGCCCCCGGCACCGCTTCCTACTTCAGGAAACGCTACCGTCCTACGGGAGCAGGAAGGTGCGTCACATGCCCCGGCCATCGCGGACGCGGGGCGGAACCAGGTCCCCGGCAGTGGCATGGCCGGACATACTGGGACGCCTACGCAGGTCAAGGGCTCGCCCGGCGGCCAGGTGGTTGCGAGGGCGTCCTAAAATTGGGCAATGGGCATGGGGGGAGTGAGGTGTGTCATGGCAACTGCTGAGGAATGCCGCATGGCACTCGAAAGCCTGACCGGCCGGATCCAGGATCTGGACCCGGCAGCCCGTGCCACTCATCTGGTGGACCGCGCGATCAGCTGCAGGGTCGATGATCTCGGCGTCACGTTCATCACCCGCCTCGGCCCCGGTGGAGCCGCCCCGGTCACCATCGCCAATGGCCCGGATGGGCAGGCCCAGGTCCGGTTCACCACCAAAAGCGATGATCTGCTGGCCATCGCCGAGGATCCGGGGAGCTTCGGCCGGGCCTGGCTCAGCGGACGGCTGAAGATCGAGGCGAGCGTGCTCGACATGTTCCGCCTCCGCAAGCTCCTGTGATCACCTGACTCACTGTGCAGGGCTGAGGTCATATGCCCGAGGGAGATGTGGTCTGGCTCACCGCCCGGCGCCTGCACGAGGCGCTGGCCGGGCGGGTGCTGACCCGCAGCGATTTCCGTGTCCCCCGTTACGCCACCACCGATCTGGCCGGCCGGATGGTGACCGAGGCCTTCTCGCGCGGCAAGCACCTGCTGATCCGGGTCGAGGGCGGCACCACTGTGCACACCCACCTGCGGATGGACGGTTCATGGCGGATCCGGCCCGCCACCGGCCGCATCGCCCACGACCACCGCATCCGGCTCATTCTGGCCAACGCATCCTGGCAGGCGATCGGTTACCAGCTCGGCATCGTGGAGGTCCTGCCCACCAGCCGGGAGGACACCGTGGTCGGCCACCTCGGGCCCGATCTGCTCGGCCAGGACTGGGACCTCGCCGAGGCGGCCCGCAGGCTCCGCGCCAGCCCGGGCCGGGCGGTCGGCGAGGCGCTGCTGGACCAGCGCAACCTGGCCGGGATCGGCAATATTTTTGCTACAGAAATGCTGTTCCTCCAGGGCATCGACCCCTGGCGGCCTGTGGGCGACGTGGCGGACCTGGACGCCCTCGTAGAACTCGGCCGACGGCTGCTGGAGGCGAACAAGGAGCGGCCCGGCATCATCACCACGGGTGTCGCGCGGCGCGGCGAACAGAACTGGGTGTACGGCCGGGCGGGCCGACCATGCCGACGTTGCAGGACCACGATCCGCAGCGCTGACCAGGGAAACCCTGGCGAGGAGCGAGTCAGATCCTGGTGCCCCCACTGCCAGTCCTGACCCCCGGGACGCCCATCCGCTGGCGCAGGATCACCCCTGGCCGGCCCGGCCCCGCGCATAGGTGGCGGGCGGCCACCCTCATGTAACCGGCCGCCCGCCACATTCCCCGGGTGGTCAGGCGTCCCGGGTGCGGAACCGGATCAGCCCGGCGGTGAGGGCGATCGCGGCGTAACCGCAGAACACCCCGAATCCCACCCACGGGCTGAACATGTTCTGCCCGCTCAGGTTCTCCCAGATCGCCCCGCCGGCGTTGAAGGGGATCCACTTGTCGACGTCTACCGCCCAGCTGCCCGGCAGGAAACCACTCAGGACGAACAAGACGAACAGCAGCGCGACTGATGCCGTGATGGCCCCCGCTGTGTGCCGCAGCAGCGCGCCGGTGCCGTAGGAGAGCAGGCCGCACACGGCGAGGAACAGCCCGCCGCCGACGACCGCGCGCAGCACCCCGGGCTGGCCGATCGTGGAGTTGAGGTGCTGGGTGGCGAAGATCGACTGCCCGATGAAGTAGGAGCCGAACGAGGTCACCAGCCCTGCGGCCAGCGCGACGATCGTGAACACCGTGGCCTTGGCCGCGAACACGATGCCCCGGCGCGGCATCACGGTCAGCGACGTCCTGATCATGCCGGTGGTGTACTCGGAGGTGATTGTGAGCGCGCCAAGCACGGCGATGACCAGCTGGCCGAGGATCAGCCCGAACATGCTGAACTGCGTCGCGCGGGACGCGATACGCACCGCCATCTGCGCCTGGATGCCCGGGGGCTGCGAGGCGTAGTCCTGGACGCGGCCAAAGCTCAACAGCGCGCTTATGCCGATCGTGATCACGATCATCGCGGCGAGTGTCCAGTAGGTGGACCGCACCGAGCGGATCTTGGTGAATTCCGACCGCAGTACGCCGCCGAACCCGGCTCGCCTGGCCGCCACCGGCGGGGCGCCGTCCAGCACGCTGCCCGCTGCCTGTGCCATCGCCGCCATGTCAGGCCACCCCTCCCGTCTGAACGCGGTTATCTTCCGGCGCCGGGGCACCGCCCCGCAGCGATGGCTCGTTGGCCTGGAACTCCACGCTGGCGGCGGTGAGTTCCATGAACGCCTCCTCCAGCGAGGCCTGCGCCGAGGTGAGTTCGTGGATCCGGATCCCGTGCTCGAACGCGAGGTCGCCGATCTGGCCGGCAGGCAGGCCCTGGATCACGAGCGCGTCATCGGTGGCCGAGGCCACGCTGGCACCGGCCCGGCGGATGGCGGCGACCAGGGTGTCAGGCTGCGGCGTGCGCACCCGGACCGCCTGCACCGAGTTGCGCTCGATGAACTCGGCCACTGTGCAGTCCGCGATGAGCCTGCCACGGCCGATCACGATGAGGTGATCAGCGGTGTTCTCCATCTCCGACATCAGGTGGCTGGAGACGAAGACTGTGCGTCCCTGCTCGGCGAGCCTCTTCATGAGGTTGCGGATCCACAGGATGCCCTCCGGGTCCAGCCCGTTGACCGGCTCGTCGAACATGAGGATGGCCGGATCGCCGAGCAGGGTGGCAGCGATCCCCAGGCGCTGCCCCATGCCCAGCGAGAAACCCTTGGAACGCTTCCTGGCCACCTCGGCCAGGCCGACCATCTCCAGCACCTCCCCGACCCGGTGACGAGGCAGGCTGTTGGACTGGGCGAGGCAGAGCAGGTGGTTGTAGGCGCTGCGGCCCCCATGCACCGCCTTGGCGTCCAGCAGCGCGCCCACCTCACGCATGGGGTGTGCCAGCTCACGGAAATCCTTGCCACGGACGGTGACGGTGCCGCTGGTCGGCCGGTCCAGGCCGAGGATCAGCCGCATCGTGGTGGTCTTGCCCGCCCCGTTCGGGCCCAGAAACCCGGTGATCCGCCCGGGCTCGACGGTGAACGAGAGCTGGTCCACAGCCACCTTGTCGCCGAACCGTTTAGTGAGGCCACGTGCCTCAATCATGGATGCGTCCCTCCTCGGGCGCGGGCCCCGTGCCCGCCTGCCGGGCCAAGTCTTCCGGGTCCAGCCGGCCCAGCGCGTCACCCGCCGTGCTGATTCGTATCCACCCCAAGGGGGAACCACCCGCTACTCCCACGGGGGTATGGGGCGGCGGGGGGCCGGCACCGGCGGCCCGCGCTTCGCCTTCGGCTCTTATACGCGCTTGCCGCCGGCACCCGCCCCCCGCCTTGGGTCAGAGCACGGTTGTGGCTGAGGAGGGACGCCTCGGTTCCGGTGCGTTACCAGCCCAGGTGCTTTAGGGCGGGCAGAACGGCTTCGGGGGGGACTGCTTGCCTTGACCAGGCGGCGGCGCAGATGGCGCGGAGGGCGTCCATCGGGTCGCCGGTGCCGTCCAGGAGGAGGCGGCCTGGTGGCTGCCAGGAGGCGTGCCAGCCGCCGCAGCGGTAGCCGCCGCCGTCCCGGGTCACCGGCGGGTGCGGGGTGAGCAGCCCGGTGAGGTCCTCGGCCAGGTAGGACGGCCGCTGATGGGGCGGGGCGAGCACCGCATCCAGCGGGCGGGCCACGCCGGTGAGCACGAGCAGGCTGTCGGCGTGGGCGCGGACCGCACCTTCGATGTCGGTGTCGAGCCGGTCACCGACCACCAGCGGGTGGCTGGCGCCGGTCCTGGCCACTGCCTCGGCGTGCAGTGGGGGCTCGGGCTTACCCGCGATCACCGGCCGCTGGCCGGTCGCGGTGACGATCACCTGTGACAGTGCGCCGTTGCCGGGCTGGCGCCCGCGCGCGGTGGGCATGGTCGAGTCCCCGTTCGAGGCGACATACCAGGCCCCCGCCTGCACCGCGAGCGCGGCCTCGGTCAGCAGTGAGTAGCTGATGTCCGGCGCGTAGCCCTGGACGACCGCGGCCGGCCGGCCGTTGGCGACCGAGACCGGCCGGAATCCGCGCTCCCGGACCGCGGCCCGCAGGCCCATGCCGCCGACGACGAGAACAGCCGCGCCGGGCGGGAGACGCTCACTCAGCAGCCGGGCCGCCGCTTGCGCGGAACTGACGACGTCCTGCGGGCCGGCCGGGATGCCGAGGGCGGCCAGCTGAGCGGCGATGGCCGAGGGGGTCCGGGACGAGTTGTTGGTGACGAAGGCGACCCGCATACCTGCGGCGTTCGCCTTCGCCAGCGATTCGGGGGCTCCCGGGACAGCCGACCCGCCGAGGTAGACCACCCCGTCGAGGTCGAGCAGTGCCACGTCGTAGGCGTTGGCGAGCGGCTCGTCGCAGCCCCGCAGCGGGGGCGCCGCCTCATCCACCATGGCTGATCCGGTCACAGTGGCGTGCTCCCCGCGGAGGGAGGCGGCGGCGGGGGCTGGGACCCA
>DPMS01000264.1 GCA_003541285.1 Actinomycetota bacterium | reverse complement strand
GTCGGCCGCGGCGAAGGCATCGTCCACGCCGCCACGATCGATGTTCCACTCGCCGAGGAGATTGCCCGGGGCGTGGACGGCGGGCGCCCCGTCCGCCAGGGCCTCGGCGGGATCGAAGACGCCGGGCAATTCCTGGTACTCGATGTCCACGAGCTCGCACGCCTCCGCGAGAGCCTCCTCGCTGTCGGCCACGACCAGGGCCACCGGCTCACCGTGGAAGCGGACCCGGTCGGTCGCGAGCACTTCCATGCTGGCCTTCAGCGCGGCGACCTCGACCGTCTGGCCAGGGACATCCACCCAGACGACGTTGTGCGGCACGTCCTCGCCGAAGAGGACGCAAACGACACCGGGCACAGCGGCGGCGGCCGCCGCGTCCCGCCGCGTGATCTTCGCCGACGGCACCGGGGCACGCACGAGGCGCGCGTGCAGCATGCTGGCATATGCGAGATCCCCCGCATAACGGGTGCTGCCCGCGATCTTCTCCTCCTGGTCATGCCGGGGCAGGGGCTGGTGCACGATCCGCAGTTCCTCCGCCTTGGNNGCGCCGGGACACCGCTGCGGCCCTCCGGGTCCTCGCGGCGTTCGGCCCGGCACCCGCGGCGCCCGGCCCCGCTCCCGCTGCGCCGCCTCGACGGCGTCCACGATCGGGCCGTAGCCGGTGCACCGGCACAAGTTCCCGTGCAGCCCCGCCCGGATCTCGTCCCGTGACCGGGGCGTGTCAGCAGATAGCAGGGCGGCGGCCGACATCAGCATGCCGGGGGTGCAGAACCCGCACTGCGCCGCGTGGTACTGGTGGAAGGCGCGCTGGAGAGGGCCCAGTGACCCATCCCGTTCGAGCAGCCCGGCCGCTGTGGTGATCTCCGCGCCATCGACCTGCGCTGCCAGCACTATGCAGCTCGAGACCGGCTCGCCGTCCACAAGGACGGTGCAGGCACCGCAGACCCCTTCCCCGCAGCCGTACTTCGGGTCGGTGACCCCGGCCTCGTCGCGCAGCCAGCGCAGCAGTGTGAGGTGGGCGCCCGCGGCCCGCGTGACGCTGTGACCGTTGACAACCAGGGTGATGGTCACGGTTTCACTCACGCGGCTTCCCCCGATCGTCCCGCCGCCTCTTCCAGCGCCCTGGTGACGAGGACGCGGGTGAGACGTTCCTTGTACTGCGCCGTCGCGCCGGTATCATCGGCCGGCCGGATGCCCTGGATGGGACCGACCCGGGCGGCGATATCGGCGACCGCGCACCCGGTGAGCGCCGACTCCACGTCCGCCAGCCGCACCGGCCGGTCGCTGACCGCGCCAGCGGCCACCCGCGCCTCCACGACCAGGCCATCGGCGCTGCGGATGAGAGCTGCCACCGAGGCGACCGCGAAGTCCCCGTCCCGCCTTGACATCTCCTGGAAGCTCCAGCCCCAGCCCGGCCCGAGGACCGGCGCGCGCACCGAGGTGATCAGTTCGTCGGCGTCCAGGCCGGTGGTGAAGAAGCCGAGGTGAAAATCCTCCGCCCGCACGCTGCGCGACACGCGGCCACTCGTGACCTCATAGCTCGCCCCGAGCGCCACCATCACCAGCGGAAGCTCGGCCGCCGGATCGGCATGGGCCAGTGAGCCGCCCAGCGTCCCCCGGTTACGCACCCGGTTGTTGCCGATCCGCCTGGCAGCTTCCGCGAGAAGTGGCTGCGCCGCCCGGGCACCGGTATCGGCCGCCAGCCGGGCATGGGTCACCAGGGCGCCGAGCGCCAGGTAGCCGTTGTCTTGCACAGTGATTTCCCGGCCCTCGGCCAGGCGGGAGATGTCCACGAGAACCCCGGGCTGCACCAGCCCGAGGTTGATCATGGGCAGCAGGCTCTGGCCGCCGGCGATGACCTTCGCGTCCTCGCCGTACGCGCGGAGCAGGTCACACGCGTCGGTGTACTGCCCGGCCCGCTCGTATCGGAATGGTCGTGTGAACACCGGATCCTCCGTCGGAGCCGATGCTAGACGTCGCTTCTCACCGGCAGCAAGGGCTTCTCATTCACTGAGAAGGCCTCACGAGGCCTGGTTCCCCCGCGGCGTCCGGCGGGGGGGCCCAGCCCGGTTCCAGGCCGAGCACGGCCGCCGGTGTCTGTTTGGCCATCTTCTCCAGGTACTCGTAGGGGACGCCGATGTCGAGCAAGGCGGCCAGCAGCATGCGCAGCCCCTCCGGGTGCGGCGGCCCGGCGAACTGGCCAAGGTCGGAGCCCAGGACGATGTTCTCCCCGCGCAGCGCCGTGATCCATTCCGCGAGCTCGCCAGGCTGCTGCTCCCAGAAGATCGGCGAGACGCATGAGCACGCCACGTATTCCATGGTCGCGCCCTTGGCGATCAGCTCCCGCTGCACATCGAGATCAAGCTTGCACAGCGACCAGTTCGCGTGCGTCACGATGAACCGGGTGACGCCGGCCTCGACGGCCGCGTCCTGGAGAGCACGGATCTCGGCGAGGGACAGGTGACCCGTGGCCAGCGCGACGTCGTTCTCCGCAACAATCTCGCAGATCGTCCGCGCTTCCCGGGTAAGGGTGCGGCCGTCCTCCTCGAAGACTGTGACCCCTTCCCCGGGCAGCTGGCGCTTGGGCCGGCCGAACTGGGGATAGTCAGGCATGTCGAAGTACCCGGCGTGGTACTTCGAATGGTTAGAGGGCATCCACACGACCTTCGCCCCGTAGTGGATGGCCGACTGGGCCACGTAGGGATTCAGGCCGCCGACTGAGCGGTTGAGCACCACGGCACCGAACGACTCCACCCGCGGGAACATGCGGTTCACGTAGTAGGCGCGGCCGGTGGTAGAAGCGTCATGGTCCTTGAGCACGAAGCCCCGCATACCGAACCCCGTCGCGATCTCAGCGAGGTCCGCATCGTCGATGTGCCGTTTGAACAGCGCAGGCGCCGTGTGCGCGTGCATGTCGATGGCACCCTTGAGGAGTTCAAGGTCTGGCCTGTCCACGCTCTGCTCCGGTTCTCGCTTTATGAAATCGCGTCTCGGTTGATGGCATCGGCATGATAACATCCGGTCGTCAGGGGCGACAGGGGAGGCGAGCGCGGATGTGTCAGCCCACGGGCCGGGCACCCGGCGCGGGCGCTGAGGATCGCTGCGGGAGAAGCCGGTGAGCCCGGTCGCACCGGAGCGAGCCGCCGGGCGACGCCAGGACGACGCCGAGCAGAAGCCGGCCTTCCAGGTGCTCGAGCGGACTTTCGGCATCCTGGAGGTCTTCACCGAGGAGCGGCCCGAGTGGAGCACGACCGACATCGCGCGCAGACTGGATCTGCCAGTGCCGACCGTGCACCGGATTCTCGCCGCCCTCAGGCGCCTCGGCTACGTCAGCCAGCACGAGGAGACCAGGCGCTTCCGCCTCGGGCTCGGCGCTCTGTCCCTCGGTGAGCGCGCACGTGCGGTCGCCGACCTGAGGCCGGTCGCGATCGGGCCGCTGCGGCGGCTGTCCGAGGCGACCGGTGAGACCGCCCTGCTGACCGTGCTCACTCCCGAACGGGACCGGGGTGTCTGCCTGGAGAGGGTGGAGACTCCACAGCCACTCCGGCTCTCGGTCCAGCCGGGCCGCCAGCTTCCCCTGCACGCTGGTGCCTCACAGAAGGCGCTGCTGGCCTTCATGCCCGATGAGGACATCGACCGGGTGATCGCGGAGCCGCTGGAGCGGTTCTGCCGTTCCACGATCACCAGCCCGGCGGCGCTGCGCCGCGAGCTGGCCATGATCAGGGGCCGCGGCTGGGCCAGCAGCTACGAGGAGACGAACGTCGGCGTCTGGGGCGTGGCCGTCCCGGTGCTGTCTGTGTCGGATGTGGTGTGCGCCGTCGGCATCGCAGGGCCGAGCGCACGCCTGTCGGCTCAGCGGGTACGCCGTGACGTCGGGCTCGTCCACGAAGCGGCGGTGATCGTCGGGGGGGCACTCGGGCTCACGTCTCCGCCGGTATCCACGTCGGACGCACGCATTGGCCCCACCTCGGAGAGGAGCCAGGGATGACAAAGGATCGTCCTCTCAACGGGCAAGTGGCGATCGTCACGGGTGGGGCAAAGGGTATCGGGGCCGTCGTCGCGGAATGCCTCGCCGGGGACGGCGCCCACATTGCCCTCGTCGCCCGGAGCGAGGAAGCCTTGCGCGCTAAGGCCGCGGCCCTTGACGAAAAGTTCCCCGGCCGGGAGAGCCTTGCCATCAAGTGCGACGTGACCGATGAGCAGCAGGTGCGGGCAATGGTGGATGCGGTCGCAGACCGGTTCGCGGGCATTGACATCCTCGTGAACACAGCAGGCGGGACCGGGCCCATCGAGACACCGGCGCATGAGTATCCGGTCGAGGAATTCCGCCGGATCCTGGAACTGAATGTCATCGGCACGTTCCTGCCCTGCAAGCACGTGATTCCGCACCTGATCTCCAGGGGCGGCGGCCGCATCGTCAATCTCGCCGGCACGTCCGGCTTGCGCGGTTACCGCAACCGCAGCGGCTACTCATCGTCTAAGTGGGCGGTCCGTGGCCTCACCCGCACGCTTGCACTCGAGCTCGGGCAATATGGCATCACGGTCAATGACGTCTGCCCGAACGTTACCAACGGTGCCCGCATGGACCGGATCGTTGCCGAGAAGGCCCGCAAGCTCGGGAAGACGGCCGATGAGGTCTACGCCGATTTCGCGGCCCAGACCGCCCTGGGCCGATTCGTCGATGAATCCGATGTTGGCGAGGCGGTCCGGTTTCTGGTCTCGGCCGCGGCCCGCAACATAACTGGCCACGACATCCCCGTCGACGCAGGGTGGGACGTGTGATCGGTCACCGTGCCCCAGGGCTGGGCTAAGGCGAGATCTCGGCTGGTGGCATGTGCTTGCGCTCCGCGAACGCGGCCAACTGCCATGCCGGCCCTGGGCTGTACAAGCAGCTGCTGCAAGTCAACGCGGCTGGCGCGACCTCAAGCAGGTCATCGGCCTGCGCCCGGTCTACCACCTGCCCAATCACGCCACCTATATCGGCATTCCGGACTACCGCTTCACTGGGTCGCTGATGACCTGGTCGTTGCTGGCCGGGCCGGTCATCGGGCTGATCTCAGCTGGCTACATCCGCCTCAAGTCCAAGCTGGCCGGCGGGTACTGCCGAAGTTGCAGATGGCCCGCAGCCTGGACCGCTTCGCCGCGGGGTCCGGGGATGCCGGGGAGCTGGCGCCTCCTGCGTCACGCTCAGTGGTCGGGCCTGCTCACGTCTTTATGTGGGCGCGGTAGGGCTCATGCGGTCCAGCTGATTGGCAGCCGCTTGACGCCGCGCTGGAAGTTCGATCGCAGGTAAGAGGGCTGGCCCGCGTATCTGAGGGAGGACGTGCGGGCCAGGACCTCATCGAATAGCGCGCGTATCTGGGTGCGGGCGAGGTGGGCACCCAGGCAGAAGTGCGGGCCGTGGCCGAACACCAGGTGGGGGTTGGGGTGGCGGCGGATGTCAAAGCGGTCGGGGCCGGCGAAGACAGCCTCGTCGCGGTTGGCCGAGGTGAATGAGACGACTACCTTGTCTCCTTCGCCGATGCGCTGCCCGCTGAGTTCGCATCCGGAGGTCGCGGTCCGGCGGAAGGTCATGACCGGCGTCCACCAGCGCAGCATCTCCTCGACCGCGGCGGGCATCAACGCCGGATCGGCGCGCAGGTCATCCTGTGCGCCCGCGTGCTCGAGCAGCGCGATGCACGCACCCGGCAGGCCGTTGCGCACTGTCTCGTTCCCGGCCACCGCGAACAGCCAGAACATGTTCTCGAACTCAGCCACCGACACCTGGCCGCCGTCGTCGTCCACCTGTGCCAGCAGGATCGACATCACGTCATCCCCAGGGCGGCGCCGCTTCTGCTCAGCCAGCAGGTGGGCGTAGGCGTAGAGGTCCGGCATGCCCTCCCGGGTCCGCGGATCGGGCATCCGGCCGTCACTGCCCGGCACCGGTCGCAGCGCCAGTGCCTGCCTGGCCATGGGCGTGCCTGCGGCCGGGTCGAACTCGGCCGAGGAGGCATAGTCGGGGTCCTGGTAGCCGATCACCCGGTTGGACCAGTCGAAGAGCAGCCAGCGGTCCTGCTGCGGCACGCCCAGCACGTCGGCCAGCGTGAGCAGCGGCAGATCCGCGGCCACGTCCTTGGCGAAGTCGCATTCACCCCGCGGGCCCGTGAACACCCGCTCGCAGATGGCCCGCGCATGACCGCGGATACGGTCCTCAAGCTGGGAGACCGCCCGCCGCGTGAACGACCGGCCCAGCAGCCGCCGCAGCCGGGAGTGATCTGGCGGGTCCATGTTGAGCATCATCTGCCGGACATAGCCGAGTGCCTGCGGCGTCACCGGGTCACGGATCTGCGTGGCCCCAAGCGAGGAAGAGAAAAGCTGCGGTCTGGCCAGCACCGATTCGACGTCCGCGTGCCGCAGCACCAGCCAGAACCCTGGGCCTGCCGGCCAGCCCAGGACAGGAATCTCGGCCACCCAGGCCACAGGGGTCCGTCTTCGCAGCCGGGCCAGGGCCTCGAAGGGCACTCCGCCGACGTAGGTGGAAGGATCAAAGACGACCTCGGTTTCGGGGCGAGCAGACCGGGCCGGTGTCATTGCCGCCCCAGGAACTCCTCGATGGACGTCGTGAGCGCCACGCCTGCCCCCCGCTTTGCCACTGTTGCTGCCTGCTGCCGACTTTAACCACCCGATGCACCATCGGCGACCCCCCGAGCGGGACCTTGCCTCGCATGCGCCCGTCCAGCACGAAACGGATGGTTCCCGCCGATCCCGATGGCCATATACCTCAGCGGGGCACCGGCCCCCGCTCATCTGGGCCTGCCGCGACGGCCAGCCAGCCCCGCTGCCAGCGAACTTCTCCAGGCCGCCGGCGTGGTCGAGGTGCAGATGGCCCATGACCACAGCGCGGATGTCGCTGATGCCGTAGCCGGCCGCTGCCAGCGCGTTACCCAAATGGCGCTCGTCGTTATAGACATTGCGCGGGAACGCATCCCAGGCGGGTTCAGGCCAGTCTTCCTTGGCGTTCTGGGCGCAGCCGGCATCGAAGAGGATCGGCCCAGCCCGCGGGTGCTCGATGACCGCCGCGACAACCGCGGCCCGGCGGCGCTCGTAGGCCGGATGCGGGCCGGCACCACCGGGACACCAGGAACCTGTAACGTCACGCGCGCGGCGGACCCATCCGTGATGAACGGCGACCCCAGGGGTGCCCGAATGCCCACGGATGCCGACGGTAGCTTCGTCATGTCGGCAAGATCACTGGCATCCGGCCCCGGACGCCCTGACCGTAACGTGAGGTTCCCATGACCGCCGTCCTCGATCACCTCGCCATCGGCACCCCGGTGCTGACCGACGGCTGGGAGCTGTTTGGCGGCGTCCTCGGCGGAGCGTGGGCCTACGGCGGCGACTCTCCCGGGTACTGGTGGGGCCAGCTAGAGTTCGCCGCGGGCCCGAAAATCGAGCTGCTGACACCCACCGGGGGTCCCGGCGCGGCCTTCCTCGACCGCTTCCTGGCCGCCCGCGGCGCAGGCCCGCATCACTTCAACTTCCTCGTGACCGACATCGAGGGCGCGCTGGCCCGGATCCGGGCGTTCGGTGTCGAGCCCTTGGGAGTCAGCCTGGCCAACCCGAGCTGGAGGGAGGCCTTCCTGCACCCGCGGAGCGCTCATGGCATCGTCATCCAGGTCGCTCAGCAGGGCGGTTCGCCGCAGTCCTCGCCACCGCGGGAGCTGCCCGAGCCGGGCCCGCCGGCCCGCCTCGACCTGATCGAGCATCACGTCAGTGACCTTGACGGCGCGGTGCGGCTGTTCCGGGACGTTCTGGATGGCCACCTCGAAGCGGCCGGCACCGGGACCGCCGAACTGACCTGGCCCGGCGGCAAGCGGATCAGGCTGGTGCGCCAGGAGGGCCTGCCGCTGGGCGGTGCGCTGCATCACATCCGCTTCACCCGCGCAGTAGGCGCGTTCAGCGCCCAAGACTGCGAGCGCACGGGCCTGCTGGCCAGGCGCCTCGGCCTGGCCGTGGAACTGGCCGGCCAGAGCCTGGCGGTGGAGCTGGCCGAATAGCATGCACAGAGCAACCACCGGTGTTACCGATCTTGGGAGAACGGGCCGGGCGCTGCATTGTGGGGCGTGGTGCCGTTCTACGCGCGTGCCTGTTCGCGCAGGACGTGTTTCTCGATCTTGCCAGTGGAGGTTTTCGGTAGGTCGGTGACCAGGATGACGTCTTTGGGTGCCTTAAAGTGCGCCAGCCGGGCCCGGACGTGCTCGATGAGCTCATCCGGGGTGGTGCGGCCGCCCGGGCGGAGGGCCACGAATGCCACCGGTATCTCGCCCCACAGGTCGTCGGGCCGCCCGACCACGGCTGACTCCAGCACCGCAGGATGGCTGTCCAGCACCCGCTCCACCTCCACGGAGGCGATGTTCTCTCCGCCGGAGATGATGATGTCCTTGGCTCGGTCACGGATCTCCGCATAGCCGTCGGGGTGCATCACTGCCAGGTCGCCGGTGCGGAACCAGCCGTCCAGGTCCGCCGCAGCCGTCGCGTCCTCGTCCTGGTAGTAGCCCAGCATCAGGTCGTTGCCACGGCAGACCAGTTCGCCGATGGTGGTGCCATCGGCGGGCACGTCGCGGCCGGCCGGGTCGACCACCCGGAGCCGTTCGGCGATGACGTTACCGACCCCCTGCCGCGCCTGCAGCACCGCCTGTTCTGCCGGTGACTTCGCGTTCCAGTCAGGATGCCAGTCGTTGATGGCCAGCGGCCCGTAGGTTTCGGTGAGCCCATAGAGATGGGTCAC
Source organism: Actinomycetota bacterium (assembly GCA_003541285.1). GTDB lineage: Bacteria > Actinomycetota > Actinomycetes > Streptosporangiales > Streptosporangiaceae > UBA9676. Next base: position 666 of record DPMS01000264.1, on the reverse strand, counting down.
CTGCAGCCCGGCCCCGGCCATCCGGGCGATCAGGGCTGGGGACGGGGGCGCTCCGCCGGTCTGCACCCGGACCGGTGGAGCCAGCGGCGGCCCGGCCGTGGCCTCCGGCGCATTGACGATCATGGTGAGCACGGTGGGGGCAGCGCTGAAATGCGTGACACCCCTGGTGCGGAGCAGTCCCCAGACCTGGGCCGGGTCGATGGCACGCAGGCACAGGTGGGTGGCGCCGGCTGCGGTCACCGCCCAGGTGAAGCACCAGCCGTCGCAGTGGAACATGGGCAGCGTCCACAGGTATACGCTGTCGGCGGCCAGCCGGGCGTGAAACGCAGCGGCCAGCGCCTGCAGGTATGCGCCGCGGTGGTGGTACATCACCCCCTTGGGCCGGCCGGTCGTGNNTCGGCGGTGGCGACCAGGGCCCGGGTACCGCTGTGCCGGAGGATGTGCGTGAGCTCATCCCGCGACAGCCGGATATTGAGTGGGACGAGCACTGCCCCGGCCAGCGGCACACCGTTGTGGAGTTCCAGCATGACGTGGCTGTTCACGCACAGGGCGGCGACCCGATCGCCCGGCTGCACGCCGATCCGCTGCAGCGCACCCGCGAGCCGGTGCGCGCGGTCTGCGAACTCGGCGTAGGTGAAGCTCCGCCCGCCGTCGACGATCGCGACC
>DPMS01000245.1 GCA_003541285.1 Actinomycetota bacterium | reverse complement strand
CTACGAGGAGATCTTCCGCCGGCTTGTCGATGACCTTCCTGTCGCCGACGACGTCGACCGCACCTACCTGCGCCTGACGCTGCTCGGCGCCATCAACTGGACGCTCATCTGGTACCGGCCGGGAGGCGACGACCCAGCCACCATCGCCGGCCGCATCGTCCGCCTCCTACGCCACGGCGCGGAAAATCCCATCCCGGCCGCGTCATGACCTGAATCGGATTCCCTACCGAAAGGAGCGAAGGTGCCCGCTACCGCAGCTGAAGGCCCCCAGTCCCTGTTCGAGATCCGCGGTGACACCGCGTACTTCACGTTCAACCGGCCCGAGGTCCGCAACTGCCTGAGCATGCAGCTGTCAGACGAGCTGGTCGATGCCTGCGAGCAGGCCCGGCTGGCCCGCGAAGTGAAGTACATGGTCCTCACCGGTGCCGGGGACACCTTCTGCGCCGGCGACGACCTCAAAGAGATGGCGTCGGGGGCATGGGGCAACGCCTCCGACTACTTCGAGCGGGTCCGCTACTACCAGCACATGGCCTATTCGCTGGAGGAACTGAGCAAGGTCACCATCGCTGCTGTCGACGGGTTCGCGGTCGGCGGCGGCCTGGAGGTCACCATGGCCTGTGACTTCGTCATCGCCACCGACCGGGCCCGTTGGGGGATGCCCGAGGTCGACACCGGCATCACCCCCGGCTGGGGCGGCACCACCCGCCTGACCCGCATCATCGGCCGCCGCCGCGCCAAGGAAATCAACATGATCGGCGCGCTGCACCCGGCCCGGCGCGCGGTCGAGCTGAACCTGTGGAACCGGGTCGTCCCCACCGGCCAGCTGACCCACGAGGTCGACCGGCTGCTGGAGGTACTGCGCACGAAGAACCAGCAGACGCTGCGGCAACTGAAGTACATCATCAATCACGGCATCGAGGCGGACCTCTACACGGCGCAGGGGTTCGAGGCGCTGTCGGCAGGGTTCTCCGCCGCGCTCAACGGCTGGTGGCAGGTCGAGGACCACGACCAGCACGCCGGCCTGGAGGGGTTCTCCGACAAGACCGGCTTGTGGCAGCAGCGTCGGCCCGCCGCTATCGACTTCTGGGTGGACTGACCCCAGGGAGGGTACTGTGATCCGCACTGATGTCGTGCAGCCACTGGGCGAACTCCTCGGTCGCCAGGCCGTGGCATACGGGAACCGGGCAGCTCTGTCGGACCCGGGACGCAGTGTCACCTACGCGCAACTCGATGCGCGTACCGCGTCGCTGGCTGCCGGGCTGGCCAGCCTCGGCGTGCGGCACGGTGAGCGCGTGCTGTTGTTCATGCGCAACAGCGTGTCCCTGGTTGAGGCGCACCTGGCCACGGTGCGCGCCGAGGCCACCGCAGTGTGCATCAGCGCGGCCAGCACACCCGACGAGTTGCAGTTCTTCCTCCAGGACAGTGACCCGCGGGTCGTGGTCACTGATGCGACGCGAATGCCGCTGGTCACCCAGTGTCTGCGCGACGTCGCCGGTGGCGCTCGCGTACCCGTAGTGGTAGCCGACGGCGACGTCGCCCAGCCCGGTCGGCACGCGGCATTCGAAGGGCTGATATCCGCGCACTCTGACACATCGGCGCCCGACGGGCTCCCCCTCGACGCGCCCGCGTGGATGCTCTACACCTCCGGCACCACTGGACGCCCCAAAGGGGTGCTCCTCAGTCAGCGCAGCATGCTCTGGGTCGTCGCCGCCGCCTGGCTGCCGTTCCTGGAGCTGTCGAGCGACGACGTGGCCCTCAGCCCGCTGCCGCTGTCGCACTCCTACCCGCTCGACGTCACCCTCGCGCTGCTCGCCGCGGGCGGGCGCACCCATCTGCTGGAACGGTTCACCACCCCCGAGGTGATGGCGGCACTGGGTAGGGAGCAGGCCACGCTGCTGCTGTGCGTGCCGACGACAATCACCTTCCTGCTCAACGCCGTCGAAGACGCCGGCTTTCAGCCTGATGCGTTTCCCGCCTTGCGGTTCTTGCTGACCGCGGGCGCGGTCGTCCCAGCCGCCGTCGTGCAGCGCGCCGAACGTCGGCTGGGGGTACCGGTGCTCGACGCCTACGGCTCCACCGAGGCGTCCACCGCCATCGCCCTCAACGGAGTGCGTGGCGGGCGCATCCCCGGATCGTGCGGCGTGGCCGCACCAGGCTGGGCGGTCCGCATCGTCGGCCCAACAACCGGACGTGACGTCCCGGTCGGCGAGGAAGGAGAACTCATCGCGCGTGGGCCCGGCGTCATGCTCGGCTACCACAACCGGCCTACCGAGACAGCGCAGACACTGCGTGACGGGTGGTACCGGACCGGCGACCTCGCCCGGCAAGACCGCAACAGCTACATCACCATCAGCGGCCGGGTGAAGGACATCATCATCCGCGGCGGGGAGAACATCGCCCCCGCAGAGATCGAGAACGTCCTCATGCACCACTCCGCCGTGGTTGACTGCGCCGTGGTCGGCCGACCCGACGACGTGTACGGGGAAGTACCCGCCGCCTACGTGGTGCGCGCACCGGAGGCCACGGTTACCGCCGACGAGCTCATGTCCTGGTGCGCCGGACGCCTGGCCAGGTTCAAAGTGCCCGCGTCTGTGCACTTCATCGAGGAGATCCAGAAGACCGCGTCAGGCAAGGTGAAGCGGCACCTCCTGTAGCACGGGCTGCAACATGGCTCGGCATCATTACTGTGCCCCGGACAGGAGCCCGGCACGTGCAGCGCAGCCTGATGGTGTCACCTCATAGCCGCTCGGCGGGTTGCTCGACCTAGCGCCGCATCAGGCAACGTTTGTCCTGCTTCTATCGGTCGGAGCGGTACAAGTGAACGAGACCGCGGGTGACGGCGGCGGGCCATACTCAGCGAGCGGCGGGCGTGGGCGGGCGGGCTGCCGCGAGTGAACTGCTGGGAGCATCAAGATGTCCTGTTCTGTGAACGGACGCCCAAACTTCCGCTGTCCTGAACTGGTGGGTTGTTGGCATGTATCTGGCACGCCACCGAGCAGGAGGCTTCCACCCGCTCCTTTGTGCTGCCGCCCGCGCGCCCTCCGCAGACCGATGGCTGGCAACCGGGCTGGTCAGGTGGGGGTAGAGGCGGATTTTGACTCCGATGGCGTGGGCGATGTGGATCAGGTCGTCGGGGAGGATGTCGCAGGCTCTGAGGACGCGGGAGATCTGGTGCTGGGGGCCGCCGCGCCAGGCCTGGGCCACTACTACGACAGGCACGATGGGGCGGATACGCGCGGCCGTCAGTTCGTCGTGCAGGGCCAGGAAGTCCGGGTTGCGGCGTTCGGCTGCCAGCAGTGCGCCGGTGTCGTAAACAATCGTGGGCATCTGACACGCAGCCTGCTGCGGCTCGTCGTCGAGGAGGCCAACCTCGGCGAGGAACTGGCGGGCGCGCTGACGCGACGCTGCCGGCAAGCGGCCCGTGCTCCCTCTCATACTCAGCCACCAGTTCACGCGCGGCCGCACGGCCCGCTGCGTACAGGGCGGCAGCATGCGCTTTCTCGGTGGCGGCTTCGGCGAGCCAGGTGGATGCCGGCTTGCCTTCTCCGGCTGCGGCTGCCTCGATCGTTTCCTCAACCTCGGGGGTACCGAGATCGAGAGCTCGCGCGCGGTGGTGCACCTGAGCTATGGCATGCTGACTGACGGTCGCAGGCAGCGTCATCCCGGCCGCGCCCGCCTGCAAGCCGGGGGCAGTTTGTGGGGCACAACCCGGCCAGTCAGGGCATGCGCCTGCTGGCGGCTGCTCGCGAGAGCCAGTGTCGGGCGTGGTCAGAGCCTGTACGGCGGCTACAGGAAGTCGCGCGCAGCGCGATGCGCCAGCACCCTTGAGGCCGGAGGAGCGGCCGTAGCCTGCGCGGCGCCGGGAGGGCAGCGGCGGCGCAGCCGCCTCCTTGTCATGCGGCGTCCTTCGCCCGCTGGCAGTACTACTCTGCTTCGGCTGCGGCGGGTGGCCGCCGTCCGGGGCGGTGCATGAGCCTTTCGGTGTTGTACCAGGCCACCCAGGCGCTGGTGGCCTCTTCCAGGTCGGCGAGGGTGCGGATGGGGCCATCGCGGAATGGGGACCCGGCGCGGGTGCATTCGGTCTTGTACAGGCCGATTGTCGTTTCCGCGAGCGCGTTGCCGTAAGCATCCCCCACGGTCCCGGCCGAGGCGGTGAGCCCGGCGAGCATGAGGGTCTGGGCGAACCGGACGGAAGTGTATTGGGCGATCCGGCGTCGCTGTGGTGAATGGCCGCCCCGCTGATCGGGTGGCCTTGCCGGGCGCGCAGGGCGGCAGCCTGGCGGATCGCCCGCTCCACGAACGCGGCCTGTTTCGATAGGGAGCATTCCCACCCGGCGATCAGCCCGGCGAACGCGTCGATCACGAATGCGGTGTAGCCGAACCCGCCGCCATCAAGGGGACGTAGGTGAAATCCGCGACGTGCAACTGCCCGGGCCGCTGCGCCCTGAAGTCCCCCTTGACCAGGTCCGGTGCCCGCGTGTGGGCCGCATCCGGTGTCGTGGTGCGCACCGTGCGGGCCCGGGTGATGCCCCGCCACCCGTGAGCGCGCATCAGCCGCTCCACCGTGCACCGGGCCACCGTGATGCCGTGGCGGTTCAGGTGCTCCCACATCTTCAAGCTGCCATACAGCGACTCCGGCTTACGCCGCCCCCCGCGTCAGGCTCGCAGATCCCGGCCAGGATCTCAGTCAGCTGAGCATCCCGGACCGCCCGCCTGGACGGCGGCCGCGCCGCCCGCGCCGCC
>DPMS01000914.1 GCA_003541285.1 Actinomycetota bacterium | reverse complement strand
AAGTCGGCGCCCGCCGAGAAGATGTGCCCGTGCCCGGTAAGGACGGCGGCGCGGTGACCGCCGCGCTCAAGTTCGCCAAACCGCGCGGTGAGTTCGCGGCACAAGGTTGTGTCGAGGGCGTTCGCCTTGCCGTGCGCCATCTGGACCACGGCCACATGCCCTTGCGTCTCGACGCTGATCAAGGCCGGGGATTCCCGTCCATACAGAGCCTCCTGCGCTACAAACCGCCCCGTCAGCACCCAGCCTAATCAGATCCCGGTAGCGGCCCCGCCGATGTCACGATCCACAGGCGGTGGCGGCAGGACGTTCGACTCTGTTTGTGGATGCCCGGCCGGCTTGTGATAGAGGCGTGGCGCCGCGCAGCTGGATCGCCCGGCGGTAGCAGCCTGTCCGGAAGAGGCTGTCCGATGAATGGTTCCGGCTTTCCTGCGCTGGCGTCGGAGGTGCCGGTTTCAGTGGCCGGCACAGGGTCATATCTGCCTGATCACCGGGTCTCGAACGAGGAGATCCTTCACTATCTGCGCCCGGCACGGCCCGACGGCAGGCTGCTGGAACCGGACTGTGTCGTCCGCCACCCAGGCATCGATGAGCGCCGGCTCGACTACGAGTTCGGCGGGCGGCGCAACCGCAGCCGGACCGACGGCGGCCTCTGCGACGGCGACCTGGCGCTACGGGCGGCCCGTACGGCTTTACGCGATGCCCGCATCACAGCCGCGGACGTGGACGTGGACGTGCTTGTTCATGTCACATCCACCCCGGACACGGTCACCTGCCAGGACCACTTCCGGTTCCTGACCACCGGGCTGGGACTGCGCCGTGACGCCGGCTTGTTCACCACAATCTCGCCTGCGCCGGGCTAGCGCCCGGCTTCCGCACGGCCGCCGCGTCGCTGATCTCGATGGTGCCGGCCACCGCCTTGGTGGTGGCGAGCAACTGCCCCTCTGGCTATTTCGCACCCGAGGCCCACGACTACTACTACAAGCATCCCAGCGGCATGGGATGGCTCAGGCCGCTGATGTTCGCCGACGGAGCCGGCGCGGCCGTTTTCACCTCCGCCCGCCGCGACCACGGCGACCGGCACAAGGGGCTCTTGTCCATCCGCTACCAGACCAGCCCCGACGTGGAACTGGTGAGCTATCCCGCAGGCGGCTGCCTGCACCGCACGTCAGCAGCCAACCTCTCCGATCACGTCTTCTTGATGGACGCCGTCAAGGTCGCCGAGGTCTTCCCGCCGCTCATGACCCGGAACCTCGAAATGCTGCAAGAGGATTGGCCCACCAGCATCAAGCCGGCAACCGGGACAGACTTCGACATCGGCGCGGTCGCCCGCTGGTACCTGCATCAAGCCAACGGTGCCGTCATCCGCCAAGCCGTGGACATGCTTGGCTTGCCCGGCGACCGGGTCCCGATCAGCGTCGGCCGCTACGGGAACACCTCGGCAGCCAGCACCTTGATCCTGCTCGACGAGGACCGCCGGGCAGGCCGGGTCAACGACAGTGACCTAGTGCTGCGACCGGTAACGTTTGTCCGCAGTCCGAGCGGCACAACACTTCGCCCTGGACCTCCGATGTGTGGATCGCCCCAGGGGGGATATGGCCTGGTTTGTGGGGGCGTAGGACTGCTGTGGACAGGCCTAAGCCCCTGACGGTGGCTCCGGGACGGCGGTAGGCAGTAACTAGGGGATCGCTTGGGGGTGATCTGCATGAGTGAGGACTTGGGACCTGGGTTCGGCGGGGCGCTTGAGAGGGCGCCGCCAGACCTGGTGAATCAGCGAAGGCAGCGCAGACTGGCCCGGGACGCTGCCGGTTACCTGGAGGAAGGAGAGAAGCTGCTGGCCCCGGCGGCGTTTGGCTCCCAGGGTGGCGGGATTCTCCTGCTTTCCGCCGTTGGCGTCCTTGTTGTCTTGGCGGTCACGGCCATAGTGGCGGGTAGCCGTATGGGTGCTGCTGCCGATGTAGTTTTCGGCGCGGCCATGGGGCTGATGTGGCTGCTGCTGCTGCTGTCGATACCGTTCACCCACGGTTGTGCCGTGGTCCTGACCGACCGGCGTCTTCTGGTGTTCCGCACCGGCAGGGTCAGCACGCGCGTGCGGGAGATGGTCATCGCTGTGCCGCGAAGTGAGGTGTCCACAGCCTTCTGGGCTTACCGGGCATGCGGTGTTCTCCGCCTGGGGTTTTCTCCCGGGGTCGGCCGGGCTCCCATGAAACCCTATTTCTGGGGCTGGGGCACACCGGCCGCCCGGTGCATTGACGATGCCTTGACCACCACGGCGGGCGGTACTGACGCCAGCCAGTCGGCCAGGGCGGCGTGATACGGGCGTTCGAACCGGGCAAACGTTGCCTGTCACGGCACTAGTCGCCTTCCTGTGGGTCGGCGCCGACAACGGCGCCATGAACGGCTAAGCCGCGATGCTGCTCTGAACCGTCGGCAGCCGCGGCCAGTTTCCCAGTGAACTGGCCGCCCTGAGCACTGACGGGCATCAGTACCGTCACCGGCCGGGCAAGCATCACGCTCTCTCACGCCTGCCCTTTCCGATCCCGGAATCAGCACCAGCGTCACCCAAAGTGGTCGCCGCCAACCGTAATGAGTCACGCCTGAGCCGCCATTCGGCGCGGATGCCGGCGGATTTCCGATCAAGACGCTGGCCGCTCAGATCTGGGCTGATTGCGCCACGAGCCGGTGGGGACAGGAATCGCTGGTCTTACTCCTGGGGTCAGGGCAAACTGCCGGCAGCGAATCATCTGACGGCCACGATGGGGCCCGAGACAAGACCCTATTCCTGTCCGCGGTGGGCGTTCCTCAGTCACCCGGAACGGTCGCGACCGGGCCGTGCGCGTGGCTCAGCACCGCATGCGTGACAGAGCCGACTCCCAGGGCATGCGGACCGCCCGCGGCGTGCCTGCCGAGCACCACCAGGTCGGCGTGCGCAGATGCCCCGGCCAGCACACGGCCTGGGTGTGCGTGCACGACCTCCCAGCCGGCCTGCACCTGCGG
>DPMS01000672.1 GCA_003541285.1 Actinomycetota bacterium | reverse complement strand
GAACACCGCCACCGTGACCAGGGAGATCATCAGGATTTTGAGAGCCCACGGCAGTACCGCGTCGCTGGCACCCATGATCAGCGCGTACGCGTAGAGCAGCACGCTCAGCACCAGTGCGATGGCCGCCTGCTTGAGCAGCACGCCGATCAGCATCTCGGCCCAGCGCAGGGCGATGACCCGGCCGAACCCGGGATGGGTGCCGATGATCAGGAAGAAGGGGCCAGCCACCAGCAACAGCAGGAAACCGAGTTTCAAGATGATCAGCGTGATCGCGATGAGCAGCACGAGCACGCCCGCGATCAGGGCGGCGAACAGCGCGGCGAAGGCGATTTCCAGCCGGGTGGTCCACTGCTTGCCCTGGAACAACGGGTACACACTGGGAGCGTTCTGCTTCATGGCGGCCGCTATGCCGGCGAAGGCGTCCTGTTTCGCGGTGATCACCGCGGACGTCGGCTTCTCGTTGGCCGCGATCGCCTGCGCCCACAGCAGTTGCCGGCCGTACTTGTTGACCACGGTCTGCTGGCCACCCTTGGCGGCGTAGGTCGTGGTGCCGAACTCGCCGTCCAGCCACGGCTTGCAGACCAGGACCGTCCACAGTTCGTTGGCGTTGCTGTCCACCACCCCGTTGCCCGAGGTGAAGGCGAAGTTGGCACCCGCGGGCGTCTGCGGGTCACCCTTCTGCAGCGGCACGCAACTGCTCTGCTGCGGCACCGGCAGCTTGGCGAAGGCGATGTTGAGTGTCTGGGTGATGCCGTCGGACACCGTCCTGCCAATCCCGGTGAAGTCCCCCGGCCGCCCGATGAGCCAGATCGCCGCCGCGCACGCGAGCACCATCCAGACCGTGCCCTCGATGGTGCGGGTGGCCCGCTTGCGGATCAGTCCCTGCCAGGCCAGCCAGATCGCCCCGATGATGACCACCGGTGCCAGGTAAGGGAAGTAGACGGCATTGCCCAGGCTGGTGATCAGCTTGTCCACCGCACCGCTCAGCCAGGACAGGATGCCCTCACTCGCCGCCGACTGGTACACGGTGATGGTCACCCGGTCCAGGGCCTTCGCCGCGTCGAACACCACCCCTGCGATGTTGTTGCCGATCAGCGACGTCATATCGGAGCACTGCAGGTCGTAGGCGGCCCACGACTGCCCGGCCACGCCGTAGCTGTCATACAGCGTGGCGGGCTGCCTGACCGCGGTGGCGGGCGGTCTGATCAGCGCGTCGATACCACCAGTGGCGGGCTCGGGTGCGGGCACGGACGGCTGGCAGATGTTGTCCAGGACACCGACCAGGCCACTGGACCCGGCCGCGCAGAAGCCGAGCAGGCCACCGATGTCACCGACTCCGGGCACCTGGCAGACGCCTCCCGGCGCGCCCGCCTGGGCCGGCTGGCCGATCCTGGTGAGCCGCGCGGGCACCGAGTGCCCGGCGGCACGCCCGGGCACGCCGGCCGCCCCGGTCGCCAGCGTGTGCGAGGGTGCCAGCAGCACCGTGACGGCCTGTGTGGCCGGGTAAGCGGGGTTCGCCGCTGCTTGCGCGGCACCGGGCAGGCCGGCTAGTGCCGCGATTGCGGCAAGCGGCAACAGGACCCGGCGCAGCCACGGCGGCACCCGGAAGAACGGTCTGGTCATCGGGGGGACTCCGGAAGTCGTTGGGGGGAAGGACTTCTGCGGGGCTAAGCGGCTTGACCTGAGCATTCCGGACCTTCTTGGTCAGGGCGCGGGCTCACCTGCATACGGGCGGTCCTGCGGACGGTCCTGTGGGGGGTCGCTGCCCGGCGGGGATGGGTCGCCGGGCAGTGGTTCTCCGGACCCTGATTCGCGGAGGTCCAGTTCGGGGTGACCTGATTCGGGGTGATCCAGTTCGTGCTGATCCTGTTCGTGGTGGTCTGGTTCGCCTGCGGCTAGTTCCCCGTCTGGCGCCGGCCCCGCACTCACGTGCCGGTCGTCCTGGCCGGGCCTGGCGCGGGTCGGGTTGGTGTCCAGCCACTGCCGCATCTCGTCGGAGATCAGGTCGATGCCGATCCGGCCCGCCCTGCCCTCCAGATCCCGGAAGATGCACTCCCCGTTCCCCAGGCCGCGCAGCGCGATCTGGTGCTCGTCGGAGTTCTCCACCCCCAGCAGCGCCATCACGTTCGCCACCTCGACCCGTTCGGAGGACCGGAAGGCGAACACGCTGGAGATACAGTTCGTGACCTGCTCGGCCAGCAGGTCACCCGCGTTCTGCGAGACAAGGATCAGGGCGGTGTTGCGGGAACGCCCCATCCGCGACACCTCAGGCACCAGCTTGGCGCCCTCCGGCGTGGACGTGATCGCCCACGCCTCGTCCAGGAAGATGGCCTTGGGCAGCCGGCGGTCCATTCCGTTGAGCAGCCGGCGCGCGAACTGGGAGACCAGGTACAGCAGGGCAACGGACAGCCGCTGTTCATAGGAGAAGTCGTCCCGGTTCACGGCGGCGTCCGGCAGGGTGAGGCCGGCCAGGGTGAACACGGTGGTCCACCCGGCCGCGTCGATCCGCTGGCCGCCCGAGGGGGCGAAGCACAGCCGGGCGAGCCGCATCTCCGACATCGAGCGCAGCACGGCGCCCAGGTTCTTGGACGCCGGGTCGGCCGACTGCTCCAGATGCCGGATGACCTTGCCCAGGCTGGGCCGCTCCCGGCTGGCCACCGCGGCCACGGCCTGGATCATCGCGCTCTCGCGTTCCTCACTCATCCGCGGCAGCAGCAGCCGGAGCGTTTCCGTCGCCATGGTCCGCTTCTCGGCCAGGTCGTCGCCGAACGAGAACGGGTCGAGCAGCCCGGGCGCCGCCGAGCCGAGTGGGAGCACCCGGGCCTTGCGCCCGCGGGAGCGCAGCACATCCACCAGCGACTCGGCGTCCCCCTTCGGGTCGATGACCGCCACCGTCACGCCGCGCACCGCCAGTTGCAGGATGAGCAGCAGCGCGAGGGTGGTCTTGCCGCCACCGGGCTCGCCGGTGATGGCAACCGCCGTGGGCCGGTTACGGGCGGCGGCCAGCAGCGGGTCGAAGTGGACGATGGAGCGGGCCCGGCCGAGGGTCTCGCCGATGTAGGGGCCGACCCAGGTGGCACCGTCCCGGCCGGCATCGTCCATGCCAGCCACGTTCCGGTCTCCCAGGTCCACGGTGGCGGTCGGCACCCCGCCGGCGATCGTGTAGAGCGGCTGCCGCTGGACATAGGAGGGAAGCCGGACCCGGTCCCCCGGCAGTGATTCACACAGCAGGGAGAACTGGTCGCCGGTGGAGTTGACCACGTCGATACCGATGTCACGGTAATGCTCGACCAGGGCCTCGACCCGGCGCTGGCACAGATCGCGGGACGGCGCGGTCACCGCGAGCCGGTGCCAGCCGTACACGAACGGCAGCCGCTCCTTGGTGATCCCATGCTCAAGCATGCGGGCGGCTTCTATCTGCTCGGCCAGCGCCAGCGGCAGGTCGACACCCGCTTCCCTGATATGCGCGTCCATGTCCCTGGCGTGAGCGAGTTTGCGGCCCACGTCCTTGCTGGCCTTCGCCGGGGGGATCAGCCGCATCCGGGAACTGATCTCCACCGGGTAGGGGAGCGAGTCAGCGAAGTGCAGCCACGGCTCCCCATCGGGGAAGGACATCACGTCAGGGAACCGGGAGAAAGAAAGGAACGCCACATAGGACTCCCCGGCCGGGTGTTCCAGCCGCAGCAGTGTACGGCCGTTATGCACCTGGCCTTCCAGCAGTCCCTCGATCTCGCCCGCCCCCCAGGTCCGGCGGCGGGCGGCCGACGGCAGCGGGTCACCCAGCGTCCCGGCCAGCGCGTGGCGCAGCAGCCAGGCGATCTCGTCGCTGGTCGCATGACGGGCAAGCAGCGCGCTGGCGGCCAGCGCCCGGCCGAGCCGCTCGGCCTGTTCCGTCCAGCGCGCGATCTCGCTGCCGGCCACCGCCTCGTCGGTCAGGCCAAGGACTTGCTCACTGGCCCGGTAGGCGTTGACGAACTGGGAGAACATCCCGCCCGACAGCTGGGCCCGCATGCCGCGCTGCCCCAGCCGGACACCCAGGTAGACCTCTTTGGTCCAGAAGTCCTTGGCCCACACGTGCCGGTACATCTCGTCCAGGTAGTCACGCCAGCCCGGCCCGCCATCGGAGGTGCCATCCAGCCTGGCCGCCCATTCGGCCGCGGGATAGGAGCGGTGCGCGACCCGCAGGTGCACCTCCGCGTCTGGCAGCCTGATGGCCGCCAGCGCCACCGTGATGTTGACCGCCATCGCCTCCCGCTCAGGCGGGGTGGTGAACTCATAGGCATGGGTCGGCAGCCGGTAGTAGGCCCAGGCGTGGCTCTCGGTCAGCAGGATGCGGTCGTCGAAGTACCGGACACTGAGCCGGCTGCGCCCTCTGGTCCGCCCGCTCACCGTGCCGCCCTCCGCTGCTGCGGGCTGGCGGCCAGGGCGGCGACCAGCACGCCCGCCAGCGCGGTGTAAGCCTGGAGTACGGGCGGACGGAGCTGGCTCAGCCGTGACGGCGTGCCGGAGGGATCGAGACTGTCCCGGATCCCGCGTTCGGCCGCTGGCTCGGCCAGGTGATCGTCCCAGGGCACCCGCACGATCGCTCTGCACCGCCCTCTGACGACGAGTTCTGCCTGCTCGGCATGGGGCACGCTGCGCTTGCTCAGGCCGTTCAGGACAGTGATCGAATTCGCGGTGAGCGCGTCGTAGCCATGCGAGCCGAGCCACTCCTGGGTCATGCCGAGTGCCCGTGGCGCATCCGGGCTGGCCGGGGCGACCAGCACCAGCTGGTCGGCGACGGCAAGCACCCGGGCCACCGCGGAGGCGCCCGGGTCGGCCAGGGTGATCGGGTAACGCGCGGACAGCGCGTCGAGCATCCGGCGGTACTCCAGATCGCCCATGGTCAGGGCACCATCACCGCCGACCTCGGGAACGATCACGTCGGGCCGGCCCCGTCCCTGGGGATCCGGCTGCGCCTGCCGCCCCTTGGGCGCGGCGTGCCGGCCTGGCGAGGAGTGGGAATGATGACCGGCTGGCCCGGCTGGGCCGNNAGCGCCGCCACCGCTTCCCCGCGCATGCTGGCCAGCAGTTCCGCGATAACCAGGGTGGTCACAGTCTGCCCGGCGCCGACGGTGCACCCCAGGACCGCCACGAGCCGGGATCCGGTGACCGGGAGCACCACCCGGGCCCGGTCGCGCCGCTCGTGGTCGGGACGGCCGGGGCCGAGACCACCGGGAACGACCACGACGTGATCCCGCCAGCTGGCGCTGCGCTGCTCGGCAGGACCGCTCAGTGCCCGCTCGACCGCACGGGCCGGGCGGGCCACGGCCGGGTCGGCCGATGCCCGCTGAGCAGGCACGACCACCACCGGGGGCGGTGTGACCGGCGGCTGCAGCGGGGCGGCCGGCGGCTGCAGCGGGGCCGGTGGCTGGGGCCCGGNNCGGCCGGGGTGGCCGTGACGGTGGCCGGCCGGGGTTGCCCGGCTCGCCGCCATACCCGCCCGACGACCACGACCTCGTCCTTTTCGGCCAGTGGCGCCATCCGGCACCAGGCCGACGGTTCACCGAGATAGCGGGCCTGCGACATGATGAGTTCCGGCAAGCGCTTGCTCTCCAGGACCGGGCGGGTGGCCAGCCAGGTAAGCACACCCGGCGGCAGCACGTACAGCCAGAACAGGGTGTGGTTGAACGGCAGCCCGAGCAGCGTGAGAAGGATTACATACGGCACAGTAATTGCCGTGAAAACGGCGATCTGGCCCACCGGCAAGGGCATCGGC
>DPMS01000783.1 GCA_003541285.1 Actinomycetota bacterium | reverse complement strand
GCGATGTCGGCGGGCGGGAACCGGACCGTGTCGAGCGGGTGCCCGTCCGGCCCGAAATGATGCACCTCTGCCCCGTAGGCCTCGTCGTCATACACAACGATCACCATGGGCAGACCGAGCCGCACCACCGTCTCCAGTTCACTGATGCCCATCAGCGCCCCGCCGTCGCCGAGCGCGGCCACCGGCAGCCGGCCGGGCTGGGCGAGGGCCGCGCCCACCGCCGACGCCAGCCCGAGCCCGATCGACTGGTAGGCCTGCGTGAAGCAGAACGCGCTGGCGTCGGGGACGGACAGGAACATGCTCGGGTAGCCCATGAAGTTCCCCGAGTCGACCGAGACCATCCGCTCGGCGGGGAGCAGGTCGTCCAGCGCGATGGTGAGCGTGCGCGGGTCGATCCGCTGCCCGCCGCCCGCGCTCCCGCCCGTGCCGCCGGCGGCCCCGCCTCCCGGGCCGGCCGCTGTCCCCTCGTCCGCGTACGGGACATCGCGCCATCGTCCCTCCCGGGCGATCCTGGCCTGGAGCTCGGGCGACCGGTATCCGGCGGTTATCTCCCCGCCGAAGGCGGCCAGCACAGCCTGGGCCGTCTGCCCGGCATCGCCGAGCACCCCCACGTCCACCGGGCGGTGCGCGCCGATCGCGGGCGCCTCGTCGTCCACCTGAACCACGGTGGCGTCCTGCCCGATCAGCCTGCCGTGGCGCATTGTCCACATGTTGAGCGAGCAGCCCCAGCCGACGATCAGGTCGGCCGCGCCGATCAGTTCGGCTGCCAGCGGCGTGGCGAAACCGCCGCTCACGTCCAGGTCCCACGGGTCGCCCCGGAACAGGCCCTTGGCCGCCGCCGAGGTGGCGAGCAGCGCACCGCAGGCGCCGGCCAGCCGCGCCAGGTCAGGGCCGGCCCCCGCGATCCGTGCGCCCCGCCCGGCGACGAACACCGGCCGCTGGGCACCGCGCAGAGCGCGGGCCAGGCCGGCCACCGCCTCGGCGGCCGGCGGGCAGGGCCGCAGCGCGGGCGGCGGCCGCAGTACCGGCGGGTCGCATTGCGCTGCCTGCACATCCAGTGGCATCGCGAGCACGACCGTGCGCCGTTGCGTCAGCGCCGTCTGGTAGGCGCGGACCACATCGGTGACAGCCGAACCGGGGGAGTGCAGCCGGTCGGCCTCCGCCCCGACGGAAGTGGCCAGCGCCGCGACATCGATCCGGAAATTGGACAGCACGGCGGCGCCGGCCACGTCGGCCGCGAGCACGAGCAGCGGCGTGCGGCTCTTGGCCGCTTCCGTGATCCCGGTCATCGCGTTGGTCAGGCCCGGTCCCTGATGGACGCAGAGCAGCCCCACCCGGCCGGCCGCCCGTGCCCAGCCATCGGCCATGCAGGCGGCGCCTCCCTCGTGGCGGGCGGCGTAGAACGTGGCGCCCCGCGCGATGAGGGCGTTCGTCACGTGGAAGTTGCCGCTGCCCACCACGCCGAAGACAGTGTCGGCGCCCAGCCCGGTCAGTGCCGCGCCGACCGCCTCGCTGACCAGCATCATGCACCTTACCCCCGTTCGACGAGGGCGAGCGCCCGGCACGGGCTGCCCGACCCGCCGGTGATGGGGAGGGGGGCGACGATCAGGACCGCGCCCCGGGCTGGCAGCAGCGCGAGGTTCTGCAGCTGGGTGAGCCCGTACTTGCCCGCTCCAAGCAATGCCGAGTGGCACGGGAACGGCGGGTCAAACGAGTGCGCGGTCCCGGCGTCGGTGCCGACCGTCTCCACCCCGAACCCGATCACCGGTGCTTCCTCCGCCAGCCACCGGGCGCACTCGATCGACACCCCCGGCGTGTGCGGCCCGGTCTCGTTCGCGTTCAGGAACCGCTCCTGGCTGTCCGACCGCTCATCCCACCCGGTCCGGTAGAGCAGCCAGCCGCCCTCGGGCACTGGCCCGTGCTCGCCCTCCCACTGCTTGACGTGGTCGACCTCAAGCAGGAAATCGGGGTTGGCGGCAGCCTGCTCGCTGAAGTCCAGCACCACGGCGGGTGCGATCAGCCTGGGCAGCGGCACCTGGGACACGTCCTGGCCGTCGCGACCGGTCACCCAGTGCACCGGCGCGTCGAAGTGCGTGCCCGTGTGCTCGCCGGTGGTGATGTCATTCCAGTACCAGGCCGGGCCACGGTCGTCATACCGGCTGATCTCGTGCAGCGAGAAGGAAACGGTATTGCCGAACGGCTCCGGGAGCTTGATCACCGGTGTCGAGGATGAGAGTGGTGCGGTGAGATCGACCACCTCGACCGTGGCACTGGCAATGGCATCGGTCAGGGCGCTGAGCACGGACATGGGGGCTCCTGTGCTGGACTCCGGCGGCGGGCCGGGCGGGTTGGGGACCGGACGTGGCTCTGCCGTTTCTATCATCGCGGCGCCCAGCCGGATCAATGTTATATTCATAACATGGCCGAAAAGAAGGCGGTGCTCAACGTCACCGTCAGCGAATCGATCGCGACGGCGGTGCGACTGCTGGCGGCCCAGGAGGACAGCACGATCTCCAGCGTGGTCGAGCGTGCCCTCCTCAGGGAACTGCGGTGGGAGCAGATCCGGCATGATGGCCTGGCGGCCATCGACGAGTACTACCAGGAGCACGGATACCCGACCGGAGAGGAAATGGCCGCGGCCACAGCCGAGGTAGCCGAGGAGCACCGGCTCATCGACGAAGCGCTCGCGGACATGGAGGCGGAGCGCAGCCGCCGCTACCGGACCCGTGACGAGGAGGCAGGCGCCAATCGCCCCGGACGGGGGACAGCATGAGGCGTTACGTCTACGACAGTGGGGCACTCATTGCGATCGGCGAGCGCGACGCCGCCGCGCTGAGGCGCCACGAGTCGAGGCTCCACGAACGGGACCACATCATCGTGCCGGCGCCGGTGGCTGCCCAGGTGGTGCGCGACCCACGTCGGCAGGCAAGGCTGATGCTGACCCTGCGCGGCTGCGACGTGATCTCGTTCGCAGCCGAGCACGTCTCGCCGGTCGGGGCGCTGCTCGCGGGGGCGGGCACGGCTGACGTGGTCGGTGGCTTCGTGGCGATTACCGCCGCAGAGGCCAGCGCTGCTGTGGTTACCACGGACGGACGTGACATCAAGCATCTGCTGGACACGCTGGGCGTCCGGGTGCCGGTACTCGCGCCCTGAGCGTGCCTGGGTCACAGGCCGGCGACGGCGGGGATCACCTCGCTGCCGATGATCTCCAGCGGGGTGACCCGCCAGACATTGGCCACCGCGCCGATCGCTGCCTCGAAGCCCAGCTCGGCGAGCTTGCCGAGCTGGTCGGTGACCTCGGCGGCCTTCTCGCCTTTCTCGCCGACATCGAACATGAAGTAGCAGGTCTTGGTGATCTCGTCGTAGTCGCGGCCCTCGGCGTCGCAGTGAGCGCGCAGGACGTCGAGTTTGCGGGCGAGGTCGGGGCCGGGAAACAGGTTGCATGCCTGGGCGTAGCGGGCCACCAGCCGCAGCGTCTGGCGCTCTCCCCCTCCGCCGATGAGGATCGGCGGGTGCGGGGAGGACAGGGCCTGCGGTGAGTTGAGCGGCCGCTCAAGCTGGTAGTGCTTGCCCTGGTACGGGCTCTCGTCGCCGCTCCACATCTGCAGGCAGATCTGGAGCGTCTCCTCCAGCCGCTCGAACCGTTCGGCCACGGGCGGGAACGGGATGCCGAGCCCGCTGGACTCCTCGTCGTTCCAGGCCGCCCCGATGCCGAGCCAGGCGCGGCCGCCGGACAGCACGTCCAGCGTGGTCACGATCTTGGCGAGGATCCCGGGGTGCCGGTAGACCGTGCCGGTCACCAGCGTGATCAGCTTGGCCCGCGACGTGCAGGCGGCCAGGTAGCCGAGCGTGGTGTAGGCCTCCAGCATCTCTCGCTCGGCCGGGCCGATCACCCCGATCTGGAAGAAGTGATCCATCACGGCGACGAAATCGAAACCGGCGTCGTCAGCAGCCCGGGCCACGGCCGCCAGATCCGCCCCGAGCCGGGCCGGGCCGCCGGGGCTGGTGAAGTCAGGGATCTGCAAGCCGATCTTCACGCAACCACCTCCGTCGACGAGGTTTTCACATCAACGGGCACGGTGGTGCGCCGGTGCCGGGCCGATCCGCCTGTTTCGCTGTCAGCGATGCGGGATCGGCCCGCATGGCGACGGCCGGGCACTACGCCTCGTCGCGCACAATAGATGGATGACCGGACCCGTGCTGAAGGCCCGGACGCTGGTGACAGATGATGGTGTGCCGATCGACACCATCCACCTGCCGGGGGACAAGGAACTGGCAATCGTGCTCGCCCACGGCTTCACGCTGTCCTGGCAGCACGGTGCCGTCTGGAAAGTGGCAACCCACCTGCAGCGGTCCGCCGGGGTGGTCACGTTCGACTTCCGTGGTCACGGCCGGTCCGGCGGGCTGTCGACCCTGGGCGACCTGGAGATCAAGGATCTCGACGTGGCGGTGGCCTACACACGGGAGCTGGGCTACCGGAAGGTCGCCGCCGTGGGTTTCTCGATGGGCGCTTCGATCGTGGTGCGCTACGCGGGACTGGTCGGGGGGCTGGATGCGGCCGTCTCGGTGAGCGGGCCCGGACGCTGGTACTACCGCGGCACCAGGCCGATGCGCCGGGTGCACTGGGCAGTGGAGCGCCGCACGGGCCGCCTGGTCACCCGCGCGTGGCTGAAGACCCGGGTGAGCCCCAACGGGTGGAAGCCGGTCCCGGTCCCTCCCGCGGAGGCCGCGGCCCTGATCTCGCCGATACCGTTTCTGGTCGTGCACGGCGACCAGGACCTGTACTTCCCGGAGGAGCACGCCCACCAGCTCTACGATGCCGCCTGCGAGCCCAAGGAGCTGTGGATCGTCCCGGGTTTCGGGCACGCGGAGTCCGGCATGACCAGCGACCTCGCCGACCGCGTCAGCCGCTGGATCCGGCAAGCGGTCCAGCTGCCGCAGCGGGTGCCAGACACACCGGAGCAGACCGGGCAGCAGGAACAGCCGGGTCAGCCAGCAGAGCCGGAGGTCCCCGTTGCCGATGCCGCCGGGAACGGCGCGGCGGGGATGGATAAGGGCCGGGTGACGGCGGGCGACATTCCCGGGGATGACACCGCCGGGCACGGCTGATCGGCATCCGGCCCGGCAGCACCGGCCCGGCAGCACCGGGCAGGAACACCGGGCAGGAACCCGCTAAATGCTGCTCACCGATATCGAGGGCAAGCCGTACTGGGCAGCGATCGGATTCCAGAGCTGGACAAACTTCGTCTTGTCGGCCACAGCTTGACGGTCAGCGGCAAGCGCCGCGCTCGACTGACTTCCTGGCTGGCAATTGGCGGCCTGCTGCCGTGCCCAGGAAAGGTAATCGTCGTCAGCGTTAAGCGAGTCCTGTAGCGCCTGGACCAGGTCAGCCTTGACTTCGGCACCGCCACGTAGCGCGCCCGTTGACAGCTTCTGCGCCTGGTCGTATTCGGCCTGGCGCTGATCGCGGACCTGCTGGATCTGCTGCACGCTGTGCGGCAGATCCGTGCATGCCGCGACGTTATCCGCCGCATTCGTCAGCGCGACGCTGCTGTTGGCCCCGGACATCAGCAGGTTACTGACGGCGAGCGCTTCGGCACTTGGTGACGGCGACGGCGTCGGTGACGGTGCTTGTGACGTTGCCGTGGGCGTGGGTGCAGGAGCAGGTGGTGAGGAGACGCCGCCGCGGCTGACCAGCACGACCGCCACGGCAGCGCCTGCCACCACCACCACCACGGCGGCTGCCGCCGCCACGGCGACCACGCCGGTCAGCATGCCGCNNTACGGCCCGCCGGGTCCGTCGGGCTTGGTCCCGTACGGCCCGCCGGGTCCGGCGGGTCCGCCGGGCTTGGTCCCGTATCGCCCGCCGGGTCCGGCGGGCTCGCCCAGCCCGGCCGCCCCGGCTACGCCCACAGTGCCCTGCTGTTCGCCGGGGGCGACATCGGGCGCGGGGCCGGCCGGCGGTGCCGGGACCTGCGCGGCGTGTATGGTGTCCGGCTGGCTGACCGCGCTGGGTAGAGCAGGCTCTCCGGGGACCAGCCCTAGTGCCCGGCCCAGGTCGGTGGCGAACTGTGCGCAGGTGGCGTAACGCTGGTCCGGGGACTTCGCCATCGCGGCCGCCAGCACGCCGTCGACAGCGGCCGGAAGGCCGGCCCGGCGGGCCGTCAGTGACGGTGGTGGCTCGGAAAGGTGTGCGTTGATCGCTGCCAGGGCAGGACCCCGCCGGAACGGCGGCGTTCCGCTGAGCAACTCGAACGCTGCGCAGCCCAGTGAGTAGAGATCGGCGCGCCCGTCCACGTCGCGCCCGTTGATCTGCTCGGGGGCGATGTAGTCGAGGGTGCCCACGAACTGCCCGGTCATGGTGATGCGGCCGCTGGTCGAGAGCGGCTGCTTGCTGATCCCGAAGTCGGAGAGGTAGACATGGTCGGGCTGCCCGGCGGGTGAGGAGCCGCGGGCACCGGCGGCTGTTGCGGGCGCGTCGAGCAGCATGTTGGCCGGTTTGACGTCGCGGTGGATCAGTCCGCGGGCGTGGGCCGCGTCGAGCGCTTCAGCGACCTGGCTGATGATGGCCCAGGCCCGCGCGGCGGACAGCGGGCCATCACGCTTAAGCAGTGACCCAACGTCGCCGCCATGCACATAACGCATGGCGATGAACAAGGCTCCGTCGGCATCTCCCGCGTCGTAGACCGGGATGATGTTGGGGTGGTCGGCGGCTGCCGCGGCGCGCGATTCACGGATGAATCTCCGCCGGAACTCGGAGTCCGCGGCAAATCCCGGTGCCAGCACTTTGAGCGCCACGTCGCGGCCCAGGCGCTCGTCGTGGGCACGGTAGACGATCGCCATGCCACCCTGGCCGATTTGCTCCTCGAGCCGGTATCCGGCGATCTCACCACCGGGGCCGACCGCCCCTGGGGAGGGGGTCCCCCCGTCCTTGGGCTGGCTGGCCCGGGTTGGCGGGCCCGCTGACCTGGTCCGGGGTGGTGGCTTCTGCCCGGCGGGCGGGGCTTTCTCCTGGCTCCCGGTGGCGGCTTTGGCCTTGGGGGTCTGGGGCCGTGCTTTCCTGGTCCGGGGTGGTGGCTTCTGCCCGGGCGGGGCTTCTTCCTGGCTCCCGGTGGCGGTTTCGGCCGGGGAGGCCTGGGGCGTGGTTTTCCTGGTCCGGGACGGAGGCTTCTGGCCAGCCGCTGGGGTCTCTTCCTGGTTCACCGCACCCGCCCCGACGGATCCATGGCGCCCCCGCGTGATGCGCCTTCCAGATGCGGGTCCTGGGGATGAGGTGGAGACCACCAGCCGCAGGTCACCGTAGTGCCGCCGGCAGTCAACTGCGGGCCGCGGTCGGGATGGCAGCGCCAGGCGCTGGCAAGCACCTCGTCATGACGTTCCCTCTGCGCAGGTTGCTATGACTTCATAGAGGCTGACGCGCCAGGCCGGAGCCCGGTGCACACAAGCGCGGCAGTCGTTTCCGTGGCGCGTCCGCTCCCGGTCCCGGCAGGATAGCGCTAGTAACGGAGCCTGATAGGCCGCTGGTGGCAGCTGGAAATCGGCCGTCAGATGCCTCCTCGTTTCCTGTGACCTGCGCGGTAGCCGCCAATCACCACTGCCATTACCACTCGCCGCTATGCCTGTTCTCCTTGATGGCTTCGGGCTGGATCAGGGCCAGTTGCCCACAGGCATCACTAGCGATGACCCTGTCAGCGGTACGACTGGGCGCGGTTCAGGAGTGGGCAGCGCTTGCGAAGGCGGTGGTGGCGTTGGGTGTCGGCTCGATGGGCGAGACTGCGATCACCTGCCCGGGGTCGGCCGGGCCGCCACGGCAGTAGGACAGCTCCGATACCCCAGCGCCGTCGGCAGCTACCCGGCCGGTGAGGACCACTGGTTGCGGACCGGGCAGCGTGAGCTGGATGGCCGCCGCGTTCAGCTGGGATCCGAGGTCGCAGCGGTATTTCGCGACCAGGACGTAGGCCGAGACGCCGGGAGCCAGGACGGCGGTCGTCGGCGGCGCGGACGTCACATACTCGCCGTGGCCGCGCGTGTAATGGAATGGCAGCCTGGCGCCGCTGGCCGTGAACAGCGCGATGTCCGGGTAACCGGCGAGCGTGCAGCTCACCCGGCCGCGATTGGTCAGGGTGTACATCACGCCGTGCTCGCCGGTCATGGGTGACAGACGCTGGCCGTATCCGAGGGTTATCACCGCTGCCCGGCACGGCGCCGCGGCGGCGGAGCCGGCCGGAGCCGGCGACGGTGAGCCTGGTACTGGCGCCTGCTGGCTTGTGCCCGCCCCCACTGGGGTGCCGGCCGCGCTGCCGCACCCGCAGAGCAGGCTGGTTGCGATGACGGTGGCGGCGACGGCCTTCAGGTGCTTCATCTGCACGACTCCCGGACCGGTGCGGTGCTGGTCGCCCTTATGACGCCAGTCGGTGCCGCCTCGTTGCCGGGCCGGGCAAGGTATCCGTTCGCTGTCAGGTGAGCGCCGTTCCGCGATCTGGCGGGTGGTGGCACAGTCGGGGCATGCCACTGTTCGTCCTGGTTCACAGCCCGACGGTGGGCCCGTCCACCTGGTCACCGGTGGCCGGGCAGCTCGTGGCATCGGGTTGCGATGCGGTCGTGCCGTCTTTGCTACCGGTTGGTGAGGGTGGGCCGCCGTTCTGGCCACGCGTGGTCGCGGCGGTGACCGCTGGGCTTGCCGGGACCGATCCTGGCCAGCCGGTGGTCCTGGTGGCGCACAGCAACGCCGGTGTGTTCATCCCGGTCATCGGACGGGGCCTGGCGCGGCCGGTGGCATGCTCGATCTTCGCGGACGCCACCGTGCCCGCTGCCAGTGGCCACACGCCCATCGCGGATGACCAGTTCCTGCCGTTCCTGCGCGGCCTGGCCGGCCCGGACGGCCGGCTGCCCCGGTGGACCGACTGGTGGGATGAGCAGGATGTGGCCCCGCTGTTCCCCAGCCCGCAGGCCCGCGAGGTCATCACCGGTGAGCAGCCCAGGCTCCCGCTGGCTTACTACCAGGAGCAGGTACCAGCGCCGGCCGGCTGGGATGACCATCCGTGCGGGTACCTGCAGTTCAGCTCCGGTTACCAGGACCAGGCGCAGCAGGCGCGCCAGCGCGGCTGGCCCGTGCGGTCGGTACCCGGCGAGCACCTGCACCAGGTAGTCGACCCGCACGGCGTGGCCAGGGCGCTGCTCGACCTGGTGGCGTCGGCACGATCATGACCGGGCCGGACGGGGTGCTGGGCACGTCCCGCTGCCGGAGCATCCCCACGGCGGCGCGTGGACCGCTGATGTTCGGTACGAGGCCGATGTTCGCCCTCCCGAACGTGGTCGATTAGGGCTGGCGGTTTCAACCGGTGGTTGCGGCGAGCAGGGGTGCGGGCGGGCTGTGGCCGATTTGGGCTGCTAGCACGACCAGAATCGACCACGGCTGCGGGGGAGCGGTTCGCGACGAGTCGAGCCGTGGTCAGGAAGGGCTGCTATCACGACCCCAAATGACCACCGCAGCCGATCCAGGCTCGCAGGCGTGGTCGATCTGGGCAGGCTCCAGCCCAAAATGACCACGTCCTGGCAGGTCTATCGCCCCAGCGCCGTAAGACGTGGCAAGTAGGGCCTGTCGACGGCAGCCCAAATCGGCCACGTCCCATGGCGTTAGCCGCGGGCAGGGCACGACGTGGCCGATTTGGGCCGGCGGTTCCGAGTGGTCTGCGCGACAGGGGTGGGCCGGGAGGATGTGGCCCGACTGGGAGGCTGGCAATGCGGCCTTCAGCCGCTGGACGGCGTCTGGCGGGTGACGTAGCAGCCCTTGCCGATGACGGAGCGGATCAGGCCCTCCTCTCGCAGGATCGTGAGGGACCTCTCGACCGTGATGTGGCTGACGCCGTGCTGCTGGGCGAGGGTCTTGACCGAAGGCACCCGGCTGGTCAGCTGTCCGGAGGCGAGCTGCTCCCGCAGCAGGTCGGCGAGCTGCTCCCGACGAATACCCACAGGCCATTGCTGACGACTACCCGGGCTGGGGGATCGAGTACGGCCGGGGGCAATGGACGGCTTGGTGCCCAGCCATCACCGCCCGGGCCGCCACGGCGGCGGC
>DPMS01000286.1 GCA_003541285.1 Actinomycetota bacterium | reverse complement strand
TGGCGATGCAGGTAAGCGGACAGCGTCCCCGATCAGGAACCAAGCCGGATGGTCGTTACGGTGGGGCTGCTGCCTCGGGCTGGCGACCGAAGTCAGCGGTTTCACCGAACCGCTTGCTAGGGCTGTGCGGCCCGTCGGCTGGCTCAGGACCGGGTTGCAGCGCTATGCAGCTGACGGCTCCGGCTCCGGCTCCGGCTGCGCAGCAACTGCCGCGTGCAGATGTGTGAGTGCCGAAAACCTGTCAGTGCCGAAATCGCTGTCACCCTCATGCGACCTGGGAATACTCGCGGATCAGCCCGCCGAGCCGGTCCCGGCGCAGAACCCGGACTTTTGCGCCAGGATCAGGTGGATGCGGACGCCCGGCAGGCGGGCTCTGTTCCAGTGCCCGGTGCGGGCGATGCAGGTTGTAGTGATCGGTGTACTCCCCGAGGACCAGCCGCAGGTGCCGTTCGCCGGTGATCAGCGTCCGGTCCAGGCACTCGCGGCGGGCACTGGCGATCCAGCGTTCGGCGATCGCGTTCGCGCGAGGTGCCTGGACGGGCGTCTTGATGATCCGCACGCTGGCTGCGGTGAGCACGGCGTCGGACACCGCGGTGAACTTGGCGTCCCGGTCCCGGATGAGGAACTTGAAGCCGTCAGCGCAATCCTCGAGGTTCATCAGCAGGCTGCGGGCCTGCTGGGTCACCCACTCCCGACGGCGCAGCAGCACCGTATCGACGTGGAAGAAGTCGGCCGCGAGGATCGTCTTCGCCTGGGCATCCAGGAACGCCCGCCAGGTCTGTCCGGACCGCGTGGGCGCGGGATCGATGCCCGCGTCCTTAAGTATCCGCCAGACTGTCGATGGCGCGATCTTGTGTCCCAGGCCGGACAGCTCGCCGTGGATGCGCCGGTATCCCCAGCCCGGGTTGTCTCGCGCCATCTCCAGGGCCAGCGCCCGCACGGACGCCGCGGTCCGGGGACGTCCCGGAGGGCGGCGCGGATAGGCCCAGTGCCGCTTGACGAGATCGGCGTGCCAGCGCAGCAGGGTCCGCGGGGAGACGATCAGGTTCAGCTGGCGGAGCCGGCCGCGGGGCAGCAGCCGGGCCAGCGCGGCCAGGACCGCCCGGTCGGCCCACGATAGTCTGGGGGCCTTGACCTGCCGCTGGAGCACGGCGACCTGATGGCGCAGGATCAGGATCTCCGCGTCCTTGACCCGGTCGGACCGGGCGAGCAAGGCGAGCCAGCCGAACACCTGGAGCACCGCCAGGTAGGCCAATCGTAGTGACACGAGTACTCAAGGTGCCGGAGTGCATGGCTACCACACAGCCAGATACCGAACTTGCCCTGTCCTGCTCCAGGAGAAACAGCAGGTCAACGGCAGTGACAGGGTTACCGGCACCCACAGGCTGCGATATCGCTGGCCGGTATGACGGAGTGCTCTAATAAGGAAGCCCTGACCTGGGGTAACGAAAAACATGCGACTCATGCCCGATTTGCACCCCGAAAGAACCTCTGGGTGCCTCGAATAGACGAGACAGCCGGGGTCGTCGCCGTCTCCCTAATGGCGAGGCAAACCTGCTGGACGCCCGGTGCGCCAGCGGAACCCAGAACTTATTAAATAATCCGTACACCAGGCAACAGAGCCGAAACTGCGACAGAACCCCTTGAGGTTACAGGCTCGGCCTGCCTGGCTCGACTATCCCGTTTTCGTAGGCCCAGATGACGGCCTGAACACGGTCGCGGAGCGTCAGCTTGCCAAGAACGCTGGCCACATGAGTCTTGACGGTGTTCTCGCTCAGGTAGAGGCTACTGGCGATCTCGGCGTTGGACTTGCCGCGGGCGAGGTGCTCGAGGATCTCGCGCTCGCGTCCGGTGAGGGTCGCGGCGGAGGGATCGCGGCTGGTCACTTGCCTGCGATGGCTGGCGAACTCGGCGATCAGGCGGCGGGTGACGGCTGGAGCCAGGAGCGCGTCGCCGGCGGCTACCAGGCGGACACCGCGGGTGAGTTCTTCGGGCTGGACGTCTTTGAGCAGGTACCCCGAGGCACCCGCGGCAAGGGCGTCATACACGTACTCGTCCTGGTCGTAGGTGGTGAGGATCACCACCCGGGACGGCCATGTGGCGCCGGGGCCCGCGATCAGCCGCGTGGCCGCGATGCCATCCAGGCCAGGCATGCGGATGTCCATGAGGATCACGTCCGGGGCGTGTTTCTGGGTGAGGTCCACCGCTTCGTGCCCGTTAGAGGCCTCCCCGACGACCTCGAGGTCGGCTTGCGTCCCGAGGATCAGGCGGAACCCCGCGCGGACGAGTGCCTCGTCATCGGCGATCACCACCCGGATGGTCATGCGGGGCTCCCCTGGACCGGAATGGTGGCGCGAACCAGGAAGCCGCCCCCTTGCTCGGGCCGGGCGGAAAGCTGGCCGCCGAGCAGAGACACCCGCTCGCGCATTCCGGCCAGGCCGTATCCCTGTCCCCCGGGCTGAGAGCGTGATCCTTGTCCTACGGGCTGAGGGCGTGGTCGTTGCGGGCTGGCCTGGCTGGCGACCTCGATTTCGAGCTGGCGGCCCTGGTACCGCAAGGTGACACATGTTTCCGCGATCCCCTGGTGCTTGCGCACGTTGGTGAGGGCTTCCTGGATGACCCGGTAGGCGCACAGGTCCGTGGACGGTGCCAGATCGTAGCCGTTTCCCTCGGTGCGCAGCAGCACCGGGTGCCCGGCTCGCCGGGCTTCGTCCAGGAGCGGCTCAAGCTGGCCCAGCCCGGGATGGTGAGTGGGGACCGGCGGGTCATCGCCCTGGCGCAGCACGCCGAGGAGTTCGCGCAGTTCGGAAAGGGCCTGGCGGGCGGTGGCTTCGACCCCGGCCCAGGTCGGGGTGGGCCCCGTCGCGCTCCCGCCGGTTTCGGTGATCATCCGGGCGGCGCCGGCCTGGACCGCGATAACGCTCACGTGGTGGGTGATGATGTCGTGAAGCTCCCGGGCAATCCTGGTCCGTTCCCGGGCGGTAGCCCGGGCCAGGTCAGCCTCCCGGTCCTGCTCAGCCCGCTGTGCCCTGGCCTGCAACTCGGCCACGTAGGCTCGCCTGACCCGGATATTGTCCCCGATCAGCCAGCACGCGAGCACCACGACGCCCAGGAACACCGGGGCGCCGGCGCGAAGCGACACCCCGTTGACGATGAGCGCCAGGCGCGAGCTGAGCAGGCCGGTGGCCGCGAAGCACGCCAGGCTGATGACCCCCGCGATGGCTGACACCCGGCGCCTGCCGCTGACGGCGACGGTGTAGAGGGCGATGAGCGGGGCGAGCACCGCGATCCCGGGCGATCCGCCGGACGTGATCGCGGTCGCCGCTGCCGTGGAGACTGCCCACACCACGACCGGTGCCTGGCGCCGCCAGGCCAGCGGGATGACCGCCGCGCCGCCCAGCAGGGCCTGCACCAGCACGGCAGCGGACCACCCGGCACCCGCGAGGATGGAAGCCTCGCTGCCGCCAAGGAGGACCAGGGTCACCAGCGCATCCAGTGCCCGGCCACGTGCAGCCATGCTCACCTCGCGAGCGTAGCGAAGTTCCCGTTCACACGGGTCACCTGGAAGGACCAGGGCTGGTCACCATCGCGGGTGACGGGCGCCTGGGCGGGGATCGCCCGGCCGGGGGGACCGCAACCGCCCCGCGTGCCGATGCCCGCCGCCCTTCCCGTGTCCTACCGTTCATCACGGTCCCGCCATAACTGTGCCGTATCGCGCAACCGTTCCGTACCGCGCAACCGCCGCGGGAACGGAGAAAGAGGCAGACATGCTAGACATGGCTCGGGTGAGTGCCGCCCCGCTTGCCGCCAACGGTGTCCACATCCGGACCGGAACGCTGCTCATCGCGCTGCTCGTGCTGGTGATCGTCATCGGGATCATCTACGCGATCTGGCGGTTCGTTTCCGGGGGTTCCGGGGGCCGCAAGCCTCCCGGTGACCGGCAGGACGGCTTCCCTCCGCGTGATCGCCAGGAGCCCCGCTCATGGCAGTGATCGAGACTCATGAGCTCACCAAGCGGTTCGGCAGTGTCCTCGCTGTCGACCGGCTGAGCCTTGAGATCGAGGCCGGCGCCGTCACCGCTTTCCTGGGACCGAACGGCGCGGGCAAGACGACTACTCTCCGGATGCTTCTCGGGCTGGTTCAGCCGACCGGGGGCACCGCGACAATCTGGGGGAAGCCCTACCGGAACCTCAGCGATCCGCTTCACCGGGTCGGGGCCGTGCTCGAAGGCTCCGGCGCGCATCCTGGCCGGACTGCCCGCCGCCACCTGCTGATCCAGGCCATGGCCGCGCGGGTGAGCCCCTCACGTGTCGACGAGGTGCTCGAACAGACGGGCATAGCCGAGGCGGGGAACCGCCTTGCCGGCGGGTTCTCGCTGGGGATGCGCCAGCGCCTGGGCCTGGCCACCGCCCTGCTCCCGGAGCCGGACCTGCTGATCCTCGATGAGCCGGCCAACGGCCTCGATCCCGAGGGGGTCCGCTGGCTCCGGGACTTGCTGCGGGATCTTGCCGAGCAGGGACGCACCGTCCTTGTCTCCAGCCACATCCTCGCCGAGGTGGCCCAGAGCGCTGACAGGGCGGTGATCCTGGACCAGGGACGCCTTGTCACTCAGGCGTCCCTGGAGGAACTCACCGCGGCACAGGGCCAGGTCGTGCGGATCCGCACGCCCAGGGCGGACGACCTTCAGGCCGCCTTGACCGCCGACGGCGCTCAGGTCGTCGCCGACGGGCATGACCGGATCACGGTCAGCGGGTCCAGCCCGGAGCGGGTCGCGACCCTGGCGGCCGAGCGGTCGATTCCGATCTTCGAGAGCACCACCGACGCCATGCGCCTAGAGGACGTGTTCCTCCGGCTGACCAGCGCACCGGAAGCTCAGCAGGAGTCCCGATGACCAGGCTTATTCTGATTGAACTGCGCAAGCTGGCCACTACCCGGCTGAGCTACGGGCTGCTGGCCGCCGCTGTCGGGGTAAGCGCCCTGTTCGCGGTGGTGTTCCAGGCGGCCAAGGGCGGCAGCCACTCCGCCCCGATCTCGACCGCCGCCGGTCTCGACAGGATCACCACCGACACCGCGTTCGCGCTGCTGCTTGCCGCCATCCTCGGGGTCACCATTTCCAGCGGGGAGTTCCGCCACCACACCGCGACCGCGACCTACCTGGCCTTCCCGCGGCGGGCGCAGGTGATGATCGCCAAGGCCTGCGCGGCCGCGGTGGCCGGAACGCTCTTCGGCGTCGCGGGCGGGGTGGTCACGACCGTTGTCGGCCTGGTGTCCGCCGGCGGCACTATCGCGCTGGGCGCGGGGACGCTCGCCGGGCACATCGGCGGCGCGGCGGTGGCGGCCGGGTTGCTCGCCGCGGCGGGGGCGTGCCTGGGCTCGCTCGTCCGGGGCCAGCTGGGCGCGGTTATGGGCGTGCTCATCTGGTCGGTGATCGTGGAGCCATTCCTGGGCGGGCTCTTCACCGCCGCCCGCCCCTACCTGCCGTACACGGCCGCCAACACCCTCGGCGGCGCGAAGGTCACGTCAGCGTTCTTCGGCGCGGGCCAGCTGGCCCCGGGACCTGGCGCTCTGCCCTTCATCGCTGCCGCCGCCCTGCTGGCAGCCGTCGCTATCGTGCTGGGTGTCATCGCCGCCCGCTTCATCGTTCCCAGGGACATCACCTGAGTCGCTGAGCGTGGTTGCCGGGAGGGACTCCCGGGAGAGAAGCCGGGGCGGTCGGGTGCCAAGCGGGTCGGTCTGGGACGAGATCCTCGACACAAAACACGTGAACGTGGTCAGAACCTATATCGAGCGGTGGCACCGCAAGAACCGGGAGCCGGAGAAGGTCCTGGTCGTGGTAGTCGAGCCGGATAAAGAGGCCCGGAACCGGTGCCCGGAGTGCGGTATCAAGGGCGTCCCGGTCGAATCGGACGTGCGCCGGTGGCGGACCCTGGACGTGCACGGCAAGCGCTGCTTCCTGGAGTCGGCGATCCCGCGGATCGAGTGCGCCGAGCACGGGAAGATCACCGCCTCCGTTCCGTGGGCACGTCACGACGACCGGTTCACCATGCCGTTCGAGGAGCACGCAGCCTGGATGGCCGCGCAGATGGCATGGACGAAAGTCTCCGCCGAGCTGCGCATCACCTGGGAAGCGGTCGTGAGCATCGTCGCCCGGGTCTCCGCGGACGCCGCCGCCACCCTGGGCCGGCCCGGGGACCTGACGATGATCGGCATCGACAAGAAATCCTGGGGCAAGGGCAGCGATAAGTTCCTTACCGTCGTCACCGACCACGTCACGGGGAAGATCGCCTGGATCTGCGAGGGCCGCAGCCAGGACACCGTCCGTGCGTTCAGCACGCCGGCCTTCTCCTGCCCGGTCTCGTCCAGAGCGAGGATCTCCAGCCGGCCCTTCCGCTTCCCGTGCCGGCGGGCGGCCTCCAGCCCGGCGGCCCCGAACCGGCGCACCGTGCTCATCGCCGCGGACGCGTCCCAGGCCGCGTGGTTCAGCAGTCGCTGCGTCTTGTCCGGCGTCCGGTCCCCGCAGAACCAGGCGATCGCCCACCCGTTGCGCTCGGGCAGGTCACTGGCCAGCGCGGCCAGGTACTTCCCGGCCTGGGCGAGCGTCTCGGCCCGCTTGAACACCGGCCGCAGCAGCCCGAGGAGTTCGTCCCGTTTCCGCTTCGCGACCGGGCGCCTATGCTGGCACCCGCAGCCGCCTTCGTCTTCAGTCTGCGCACACAGTGAGGTTCCCCGAAGCCATACCTATACCCCGTATGAAAACCGGAAGCTCCGGTGAACACCACCCGGAAAGCACGTCAGAAACAGCGGCCTGCCTGGACAAACGATTTTTTCCTACGCCCTGCCCGGTGCGCGGAACCGGACCCGGACGGCGAGCCCGCCGCCCGGCGGGAGCTGCACGTCGAGGTCGGCGCCGTGCGCGGTGGCGATCGAACGGACGATCGACAGGCCGAGCCCGTGGCCGTCCGGGTGGCTGGCCCGGTCGTCGATGAGCCGGTGGAACGGCTCGAAGAGCTGGCCGGCCAGCTCGGGAGGTACCGGCAGGCCTGTGTTGGTGACCGTCAGGACGGCGTTATCCCACTCGGTTTGGGTGCGGACCCGGACGCTGCCGCCGGGGATGTTGTAGCGGATCGCGTTGTCGACGAGGTTGGCGGCCAGGCGCTCGGCCAGGTCCGGATCGCCGGTTGTAATGGCGTGGCCGAGGTCGGTGTCCAGGCGCAGCCCCCGGTGTTCGGCCTGCCCGCGGTGCGCCTCGAGCGCCCGCCGGCACGTCTCCGCCAGGTCGAACTCCTCTGTCCTGTTCAGGCCGTGCTCGGTGGTGGCGAGGGTGAGCAGGGCTTCCACGAGCCGTTCCTGCTGTTCTCCGGCCGCGAGCAGTTCCTCGCAGGTGGCGCGGAGGCCGCCCTCGCCGGCCGTGGGGTCGGCGAGGGCGACCTCGATCAGCGCCCGGTTAAGCGTGAGCGGGGTCCGGAGCTCGTGGGAAGCGCTGGCGACGAAGCGCTGCTGGGCATCGAAGGCCGCCTGGAGGCGGGCCAGCAGTCCGTCGATCGTGTCCGCCAGGTCCTTCACCTCATCGCCGGGGCCGCCCACGGCGAGCCGTTCGTGCAGGTTGCGCTCGGTGATCCGGTCGGTCGCGGTCTTCATCGCGCGCAGCGGCCGCAGCACGCGGCCCGCGACGACCCAGCCGAGAATGACGGCGATCACGACCATGATCCCCAGGGCGATGCCGGACCCGATCAGCAGCTGGTGAAGATCATGCTCGCGCTGGGCGATCTGGGACGCGGCCTGATGTGCCATGCGCAGCTGGGCAGCAGTCGGGGTGCCGCGGCCGTGCAGGATCTCGTGCCAGCCCGAAGTCCCGGCGGACGCCGTGATCTTGCCATGACCGCCGTGGCCGCTCGTGATCATGATGGTGGTGCTGCCGTAGGTCAGCGCGTAGGTGATGGCGAGCAGGCCAGCGGAGGCAGCGAGGAAAAGCACACCGTAGAGCATCGTGAGCCGGGACCGCAGGGTGTGGCGCGGCAGCCGGGAGAACCACGCGCGCATCTCAGATCCGGTACCCGCCGGGGGGCACGGTCTCGATGACCGGCGGGTCACCGAGCTTGGCCCGCAGCCGGCTGACGGTCACCTTGACCGTCCCGGTGAACGGGTCGGCCATCTCGTCCCACACTCCCGCGAGCAGATCGCCGACGGTGAGCACGCTTCCCCGCGCCGCGAGCAGGCGTTCCAGGACGGCGAACTCCTTGGGGGTGAGCCGCAGCGGCTTCCCGGCCCGGGTCGCGACCCGGCGGGCGGGATCAACGACCAGGTCGCCATGGACCAGGGTAGGCGGGGTGGCCGGCGTGGCGCGGCGGCCCAGCGCCTGGATCCGGGCCACCAGCTCGGCGAAGGCGAACGGCTTGGCCAGGTAGTCGTCCGCGCCGATCCCGAGCCCGGCGACCCGGTCCCCGACCGACCGCGCGGCGGTCAGCATCAGCACCCGGGTGCTGCCGGGCCCGGCGGCTATCTGGCGGCAGACCTCGTCGCCGTGCACCCGGGGCAGTTCCCGGTCCAGCACCACGACGTCGTACGCGGTCCCGATGAGGTGGTCGAGGGCGTCCTGCCCGTCGAAGGCGACGTCCACCGCCATGCCCTTCTGGCGCAGCCCGCGGGCCACCGTTGTGGCCAGCTTCGCGTGGTCCTCGACCAGCAGCACCCGCATCATTCCTCCGGCTCGCCGCGCCATGTCACGGTCATGCAGTGCACTTGAACTATGCCCGGCCCGCGGTTACACGCGAGTTACAGCGGAACCGCCGTGTAACCACTCGTTCCGTAGCGTCTGGCCGTCAGCGACAATCATCTCCCACCTGGAGCACGCCATGGATAAGAAAAAGCTGCGCCGCGCACCGATGTACCTCGCCCTGGCCGCTGCCCTCCCCATCGCGATCGGGGCCTGCGGCGGTTCGGGCAGCTCATCCTCGGACCCGGCTTCGTCCGCCCAGGCTGGCAGCGGCTCCACGTCGAGCACGCAGCAGTCCGGCGTCGCCCAGTTCGCGCTGTGCATGCGCAAGAACGGGGTGACGAACTTCCCTGACCCCACCAACGGCCACTTCCTGATCAGCGGCAACATCCAGAGCAACCCGCACTTCAACTCCGCGATCCAGGCCTGCCAGCACCTGCTGGGCGCGAGCGGGATCAGCAGCGGCAACGGGGCCCGGCAGCAGGCGGAGCTCAACTTCGCGCACTGCATGCAGACCAGCGGCGTCCCCAGCTTCCCCGACCCCGCCTCTAACGGCGCGATCGTCGCCCCGCAGGGCGTGAACCCGAACTCGGCGACGTTCCAGAACGCATTCAGCAAGTGCAAGTCCAAGCTGCCCAACGGCGGGGCTGGGCTGGGCGGATGAGCGCGCCTGCTCAGGCGCCGGAAGACGCGGCGGTCCTTCCCCCGGGAGGCCGCCGGCGTCGTCCCGGGCGCCGCAAGCGGATAATCACCTCGGCCGTGGTGGTCGTGGTGGTCGCGGCGGCCGGCGGCGGGGT
>DPMS01000102.1 GCA_003541285.1 Actinomycetota bacterium | reverse complement strand
CGGTTGGCTCATCCGCGAAGATGATCTCGGGTCGGGCGGCGAGGGCATGTGTGCGGAGTGCCTCCGGCTGTGCGCCCGGCCACCGGTAGGAGCCTCACCGCATCGGAGGCTGACCGGCCCCGCCGGAGCGGAGAACCCCGCCCCGCCTGCGCGCCGTGAAGACCCAGCAGGATCCGGTTCACTGGCACCGCCGGGAGCCCTGCTGCCCGGCTACCTGAATCGGGCCCTTGGAAGCTGACCGGCGGTGCATCAGATCAGGGCAAGATCCGCTGGCGACGATCGCATCAGGGAAGGCTACTATAGTACTAGTTCGAGATAATAAGTCATGGAGATTATACAATGCTGGAGGACAACGGCGTGAAGGGGCCTGGCATGGGACAGCCCCCGCCCAGCGTCGCGTTCATGGTCTCCAGGCTCGGCTTTGAGGTCAGCACGAAGCTGGCTGAGGGGCTGGCGCCGCTCGGCATCGAGCCGAGGCACTTCGGGCTGCTGCGGGCGCTGGCGCATGCTGAGGGCGAATCGCAGCGCTCGATCGGGCTGTCGCTGAACATCCCGCCCAACCGCATGGTCACCCTCGTGGACGATCTTGAGAAACGGCGTCTGGTGAGACGGCGCCCCCACCCCAGGGATCGCCGCGCGCACGCCCTGTACCTCACGCCAGCGGGCGAGCGGCTGCTGGGCAAGGCGCTGGAGGTTGCCATCGGGGTCGAGGCGGGCCTGTGCGCCGGCCTGGAGCCGGCGGAGCGCGAGCAACTGCTCGGCTTGCTGGCCAGGCTCACGCAGCCAGGGCAGGCCAGGCCCGGCGTCCATCCTGGGCTGTCAGCCCCCGCCAGGCCTGACGCCGCTCAGCGGCGCCCGGCCCGGGGTAGTGCGTGAAGGGTGGCGAGCTATGTGCGCCAAGGCGGAGAATGCGGCCAGTGACCATGGTGACCCGGCTCGGGTGCAGTTCTCCGCTGCGCCTGGAAGTGCCCAAATGTCGGCGCCGGCGTTGCAGCAGCGCGCGGGCGGGCGCGCTCGCTGGCTGCTGCCGCCTGGGCCCCGTAAGGCGCTGCTGGCCGTCCACGTGATCGTCGCAGTTGCGTGGATCGGCCTAGACGGGTGCCTGCTCGTGCTCGCTGTCACCGCCGCGGTCACGGACGATCCGCTGCTGCGGCGTGCCGCCTACCTGGCACTCGGGCAGCTCGGCGGGACACTCATCATCCCGGTCAGCGTAACCGCGCTGGTCACCGGAGTCGCACTGGCCGCCGGAACCCGCTGGGGCCTTGTCAAATACCGCTGGGTGCTGGTCTCCCTGCTGCTCACCACACCGATGACCGCTGCTGTGATCTTCGCGCAGCTCCCACTGCTGCAGGACGCGGCGCACGTCGCGGCGACGCATACCTCGGTCGCCGCCGAGATCGGCGGAAGGCGATTCTCGATCATCATCGCGGCGTCGGCCGNNGGGCGCTAGCACTTCCCCCTTACCGCCAGTGACACGATGACCTTGGCCAGTGAGGTCGAGAAGATGTTTACGGATGACCTCGACCGCACGACGCGATAGGGCTTATATGGGCGCAGCGTCGCGCCGCTATTTCAGTGGAGCGGCGCGATCGTGGTGAGTGGCGCCTGTGCCGCCGACTGGGCTGGCTATCCCCAGAAGATCGAAGGTCGTCCACGCGTGGAGATGGCGCGAGTCGGTCGGTAGAGGTGGAAGCGTGAGTTGCGGTCGTGCCAGTACAGGGTCCAGGCCCGGTTCGCCTTGGTGTAATGAAGCCGAGCAACCGGGGATCGAGTCCACTTGGGGCCAACGCCCTCACGCCAGGGTGGTCTGCGCTCGACGATCGTGAGATGCCGCAGCTCAGTCTCGCATTCGATCCGCAGCTTGTCCCGGGCGTGATCAGGGACGCGTTGGTCACACCACCGTTGGACCCGCGCCACGTCCAGCTCAGGAAGGCCTTGGGCTGCCACCTGTCGAGTCTTTCATTCCGTATCCGGCCGGGCGCACGTCCCGTAGTGGGGTGCGAGGTCCTCAAGCCCATCGCTGGGTGTTCGCGTCAATGGTGATGAGCACTTCGTTACCGAGAGCGACGTCGACCTGACAGTGGAGGCCAACTTCGACGATGCGCCGGTGAGCTGATCGTGGATCTG
Organism: Actinomycetota bacterium; assembly: GCA_003541285.1. Lineage (GTDB taxonomy): Bacteria > Actinomycetota > Actinomycetes > Streptosporangiales > Streptosporangiaceae > UBA9676. The sequence goes on along the minus strand of DPMS01000102.1, from coordinate 1,916 downwards.
CTGTTTGAAAGCGGTCGACTGGCTCGATCTGTCAGTCCGGACGGTATAGCGCTTACCGGACGGCTGCGGATCCTGGACTGGGATGGCCCGCTCGATCCGGGCGAACGAGGCAGGGGAATGCTGTTTGGTGCCCCAGACGCAAACGAGGCGGCCACCGGCTCATTTGTCGATGGTGGCTGCGAGCGGGAAGAGGTAGTTGTCCAGATCACGCTGACCAAGCAGGGCAGTGGTCTGCGGCAGGCCAACGTCGAGCCTGAGCGCAAGCAGGCCGTCGCTCAGGGGCTCATACTGCGACCGGAGAAGCCGCTCAGCACCGGCCAGGAACGCTTCAAGCCGGACCTGGTCCGGGTCACCAGCCTCGTTCCAGCTGGCCAGCCTTGGCGCGGTTGTCAGCTGCAGCGGCTGCCCGCTCGGCCGGGCGGACATCACCGGCGGGTCAGCCAGGACGACAGTCAAGCCCCGCGGGTAGAAAGGTGCAGCAGTTGGCTGGAAGGTCAGCCCGGATGCCCACAGTGGACCCAGAGTGCCCGGCGGTGCGCCCGCCTGGCTGGGGGAGTCAGCTGACGGTTGGTGATCTGAAGTCAGACCGTGGAGGCAGATCCCGTGGGGATGCGCGTTCCCGGCCAGATGCGCGCTAGCGAACGCTTCCAACTCAGCGCGGCCACCACAGAACTTGATGTAGTCCGCCGTCCACTGTGAGCCGCGCGCTGGACGCCCGCCAATGGTGTAACAGCTGGCACGATGCAGGACTAGGTATGCCGCTGTCGTGTTCCGGGCCGCGTTGATGACAAAGCCCTGAGGGTTGGCAGCGAGCCAGTCAAGGTAGCCGCAGTCATCATCGACGAAACGCCGCACACCGTCACAATGGCAGCGACCTGGCAAGCTGTCACTCCTCGGGCTGCAAGATTGGTGAGTCGAACACACCTGCAGCCGCTATCAGCGTCATAGGCAGCCCCACCGACATCTTCTGGTAGCCGTCCACAGCGCGGCTGGCAGTCGCCGCCTCTGCTCGGTTACTGAACGCCATGCGGGCTCCAACAGATCTATGAGTCCCGCGGCGCGATCTTGGGCGCGGAAGCGACCGGCTGGCGCCTCTACACCAACCCGCCACGCCGCCCGGGCGAGCCTGGCACCGGCGGCGCAACGTGATTGCCGATTCCCGTTTGCCATTCTCGCCCACCTACGTATAGGTGCGAGTAGTATGCACTTGCATCTGCACAATGCAGATGCAACGAAAGCCGTTTTGCCAGGTGAGTGTGGTGCACAGACTATCCCTTCCCTCGCGAATGGGGCGCCGTTGCGATGCCCATCCTGGTGACTTGCGTCCCTGCCATCCCGTGTCAGGGCGGCAGGCGGGGGCGCGTGTTGCCCGCCGTGGCATATGGTGCTTCGCTTGCGGCGGCGTCTCAGCCAACCTGATTGCCGACAGCCGTCTCACTCTGGCGATCACAGGCGGAGCTATCGTCCTCATGGTCCTTGGGGTCATCTATCCGGCGGTCTGGTCTCGTCAGCCCGAGCGCCGCCGGGACGCCAGGTACCTCGTCAAGCTGCTACTTGACCGGAGCCGACGTCCCATGGCTGGTCTGGGGCCAACAAGACGGCAGCATCGAAGACGCTGATCCAGGCGGAATGGATGGCTGGCTCCCTGGGCCGGAAATGGGAGAATGGCCAGGCTCGAATCTCTATCGTCGGCGAGGCTATCGGCACTAGCTCCGTCGTCTTGGATGCTGCGCTTCGCCTTGCGCGGTGTGCTCGATGAGGTCGGCGACGGCCTGGCGGGCGGCTGGAGGAAGGGCGGCGAGGGCGCGGAGCTGGGCGCCGGTGACGCCGGAGTCGCGCATGAGGGCAAGCAGTTCGACCTGGTCGCGGAGCAGCCCGGCCTGCTGCTCGTCGTAGTCGTCGAAGAAGAAGGCGGG
>DPMS01000566.1 GCA_003541285.1 Actinomycetota bacterium | reverse complement strand
ACTGTGCCGGGCTGGCCGTCGGACAAGACTAACAGCATTCCGGGTGAGCGCGGTATTCCTGGCTGTGACGGCCTACCCGCGGGAGGCCAGGGCCGCTTGGCCGGCGGCGCGCATGGCTTCCAGCGGGGCGGGTGCGCCGGTCATCAGCTCGACCTGGCCCGCCGCCTGGTGCAGGAGCAGCGCGAAGCCGCCTGCGACGGCAACACCGGCCTGCTCCGCGGCGGTTGCCAGCGGCGTGGGCCACGGGTGATAGACCACGTCGAGCAGGCACTGGGGAGCGAGAGCACGCCCAGCGATCCGCTGCGCGTAGGTATCGGCCGCACCGGACGGGACGGTCGATATCAGCAGGTCAGGAACTGGGTCAGGGTACCCGCCGAAGGGGGTGAGGGTGATCTTCATGCCGAGGCGGTCCGCGGCGGCCAGCAGGTCGCCCGCGCGGGCCGGGTCGCGGACCGCGACTGCCGCCTCCTCCGCTCCCAGGCCGTGGACGGCCGCCAGCGCGGAGCAGGCGGTCGCGCCCCCGCCGAGGATGAGCACCGCCGCGGGCGCGGGCGGGAGCACCGGCGCGGCCGCCCCGGCGAGGGCGGCGATCATGCCGGGCACGTCGGTGTTGTGGCCGTGCCGCAGGCCGCCGGTGAACACCACCGTGTTCGCCGCGCCCACCTGAGCGGCGAGCGGTTCGAGGTGATCGAGCAGCGGCAGCACAGCCCGTTTCAGCGGCATGGTCAGCGACAGGCCGGCCCAGTCCGGGCCACACCCCGCCAGCAGCGCGGGCAGGCCGGCCTCGTCGCACTCGATCGCCTGGTAGGTCCAGTCACTCAGGCCAAGCGCCTGGTAAGCGGCCCGGTGCAGGACCGGCGACAGGGAATGCGCGATCGGCGAGCCGAGAACAGCGGCCTTCATGACGGCGAAGGCTAGCGCCCCTTGGCGATGTTCGCGGACAGTTCGTTCTCGAACTGCTGGAACTGGCTGAAGCTGCTGGTGAACTTGGTGAGGCCGGTCTTGGGGTCCACGGTGACGAAATAGAGGAATCCGCCGTGGGCAGGGTGCAGGGCGGCCTTGATAGCGGCGTCGCCCGGGCTGTCGATCGGGCCGGGCGGCAGGCCGGTGTGCTGGTAGGTGTTGTAGGGCGAGTTCACCTTCGTCTGGGCGTTCGAGGCCCGGATGCCATACGTGTGCAGCGCGTACATCACGGTGCTGTCGAGCTGCAACGGGATCGGGGGGTTGGAGTTGAGGCGGTTGTAGATAACCTCTGCGATCTTGGGGAAGTCCGCCGGGTTCCGGCCCTCCGCCTGGATGAGGCTGGCGATGGTGATGGCCTCGTTCTGCTTGAGGAAGGCGTGGGCCGCGGCGGAGGGCAGGCTGACGCTGGCCGCCTCCTGGTCGAACGCCGTCACCATCTGCTGGAGCACCTTGATCGGCGGGGTGTTCGGCTGGACCTCGTAGGTGGCCGGGAACAGGTACCCCTCGGGGTTGCCATGGGCGAACGAGGGCAGGCTCAGCGCCTTGACGTCCTTGATGGCCGCCTGGTAGCCGCGGAGGTTGCCGGTGTCCTGGCCCAGGATCGCGATGATCTGGGACAGCCGCTTGCCCTCCGGGATGGTGACCTTGGTCTGCATCCGCGACGACGGTTTGAGCAGCAGCGCGAACACCAGCGAGGCCTGCATATGCAGATGCACCCGGTACTGGCCCGGCTCCAGCGCGGTGCCCTGGCCGCTGTTCTTGGCCGCGTTGGCGAACGCCCGTGCGCTGGCGACCACGCCGAGTTGCTGGAGCCGCTGGCCTACCGTGGTGGCCGTATCACCGGGGTGGATCCGCACGATGACGGAGCCTGTGCCAGGGCCCGAGTAGTCCGGGGGGTGCAGGTAGGTGCGGTAGTAGTAGAACCCGGCGCCGCCCACGCCCAGGAACAGGATCGCGAGCACACCCAGGGCCAGCCACGGGGCCACCCGGCGCATGCCGCGCTTGCGCTTGCCGCCGCCCTTGCCCTTCCCCGGGCGCTTGCCACCACGGGGCGGACGGTGGCGGCTGTCGCCGCCGCGCCTGCCCGCGGTGCTCAGGCCGGGCAGGAAGTCGTCGTCCTCGTCGTCGTCCGCCCATGACTGCTCGTCATCGGAGTCCGCGTACCACTGATATCCCTGGCCGCCGTGGCGGTCACGGCCACCGGCCGCAGCCTCGTCGTAGTCCAGGTAGCCGTCGTCATCGGCCGGGTACCCGCCGTCATGGGCATCCCCGGCGAACGAGTCATCGTGGTAGGCGGGAATGCCGTAGCCCGTCCCGGTGTCCGCGTAACCTCCGCCGGTCACCGGGTATCCACGGTCAGCCACCGGGAAACCGCCGGTGCCGGGGTAGCCGGGCGGATAACCGGCCCCGGGGTGTCCCGGGTGTTCGTAGCCAGCCTCGTCATAGCCGGCGTACCCGTAACCGGTGTCGTCGTCGCGCGGATCCGGGTAGCCGCCACCAGCCGCGCCGGACTGGGGGTAGATCCCGGTGACGTCCTCACCCGCCTCACCCGCCGGGTACCCGGGGTAGCCGATGCCCGGATAGCCGGGTTCAGCGGCCGGCCTGCCGGGATAGCCAGACGCGGCCGGCGGCTCGGGCCAGCCGTGATCGTCCGGGCGCATCGGCGGCAGGGGGCCGGACGGATGGCCGCCGGTCAGATCCGCCGGGTCAGTCCTGGGCAGCGCGCCGCTGTCGTCCCAGCCGGGCTGGTCCTGGTCCCAGGGCGGGCTTGCGGCATCCCAGGGCGGGCCGGTCTGGCTGCCGCTGTCCTGCGAGGTCCGGGTGCCGCCACGGGCCCGCCGGTGCGGCCCGGATCCGCCCGGCCGGCGCCGGCCGGCCCGGTCGTCATCCTCGCCGTGCCTGCCATGTCCGCCACCGGGCAGCCACGACCCGTCCCCGTACGCGTCATCGTCCCGTCTGCCGCGCCGGCTCATCCGCCTGCTCCGGGCGCTGATCCCACGAGCTCACCCGGCGGATGCCCGGTGGATCGCTCGGTGTCCAGTGCCCCCTGCAGTATCAGTGCCGCTGCCGCCCGGTCCACCACCGGGCGCCTGGCGCGTTCCCGCCGCCCCCCTTCGCGCAGCGCTTCATGGGCCATCACCGTGGTGAAACGCTCGTCCACCAGCCGCAGCGGCAGTGGTGCGATCCGGGCCGCCAGGGAAACGGCGAATGCCCGGGCGTCCGCGGCCGCGGCGCCCTCGCGCCCGGAAAGACCGGTGGGCAGCCCGACGAGAACCTCGATGGCGCCGTGGGCGGCAACGAGCGCGGCCAGGCTGTCCAGATCGCCGCGGCCACGGCGGATCGTTGTGAGCGGGCTGGCCAGCAGCCCGTCAGGATCGCACCGGGCCACGCCAATCCGCGTCGATCCGACGTCGACGGCGAGCCGGATTCCGACCCTCAAGCACCAACTCCGCGCGCTCCGGGTCTCATCAGCGCAACGGTACGGCTGCAGCACGGTCTCACGCTACGCCACCATCTCCCGCCATGTCTCTCACAACAGCCCGAACTGCACCAAAAGCCTCGTCAATGGCCTGCTGGGCGCCTTCGCCGAGGGGCGCACCCCCGCCTTGGGCGACGTCGTCGCGGCCGCCGCCACCGCCGCCGAGGCGGCCCGCCGCCGCCTTGACGAGCGCCCCGGCGGCCAGCCCGAGCCCACGGCCGGCGTCGTTGACCGCCACCACCACGGTGGGCCGGTCCGCCGGGACCCCGACCACCATCACCACCGCAGGCCGCTGCGCCG
>DPMS01000678.1 GCA_003541285.1 Actinomycetota bacterium | reverse complement strand
CCTGACCGCCAGAAACGACGGTCAGGTCTCCCCATCGTTCGGGTCGGACAGCACGCCGTAAGCCTTGGTGATCTCCCGGAACTTGGCCTCGGTGCCAGATTCGGTGCTGCGGTCGGGATGGTAATTGCAGGCAAGCCACCGGAAGGCGCCCTTGATCTTCTTTGGTCCGCGTCCCGGGGCCCCCAAGCACCTGGTAGTAGTCACGCTGTGTGGTAGCCATAACGCTGCGCCGCCTGCATTGTTAGCGGACGCGCAGACGTTCGTGGCACAGTCCGGGGGGCACCATGCCGGGCGGCGGCGGCCGCGGCTGCCTTGACCGCGTTGGCGAACTCGCCTATGCGCTGTCCCATTCTGTGCCAGATGGGATCCGGCCCGGCCGGGTGACGCATTAGAGGCGGCCTCTCCCACGGTCAGGGTCTTCGGGCGAGCACGGGGTCAGTCAGCGTGCTGATGGCCGGATGGGCATACGACGTGGTAGTGAGGCTGGGCTGCAGGGACAACGCCACCAGTTCCCACACCCCCGCCGCCAGCGGCCCAGCCCACAGCACGGCACCAGGAACGGGCAGCTTGCCAGGGTCAGGCCGGGGCCTCAGCGGCCCCCGCCAGCCGATGCCCACCACCGTGGCCAGGCCGGCCACTCCTGCCGTCGCGGGCCAGGAATAGCGGGTGAACGAGCCGGCCACCGCGGCGAACACGGCGGCACCAGCAACCCCGGCCACGGTGATCAGCGGCCGCCGCCTGGGCGCAAGCAGCCCTGGGCCGGGCTCGCCCTGGCTCGGTCCGGCCGGCGCGGCACCGGCCGGCGTACCGGCGCTGGGTGGCGCGGCACCGGCCGGCGTACCGGCGCTGGGTGGCGCGGCCATGCGGCGCCGGTTCCGTGCGGCATCCCAGGCCAGGCCGATCGCCACGATCAGCAGCAGTAAACCGTTGACGGGCCGGCCGGAGATCGTGGTGAGAAACGCGGTCAAAAGCAAGATCACGACAATGGGCTCACGCAGGCCCACCAGGGCCGCTGTCCAGCGTGGCGGGAGATGAGACCCGCTGGGTCGCGCACGCCTCGCCCCCCGCCGGATACGGCCCATGGCCGGACCACGGGGCTCGGGTTCCAGCGAGGTCTGGGTGGCCGCCGCGGCGGCTCACATGGGCAGTCAGCTTTCCGCGCAGATCGCTTCCACGAACTCCCCAACAGCCTGCTCGGGAAGGTGACGTGCCAGGTCCGCCTCGCTGATCATGCCGACCAGCCGGTGGCCTTCGATGACCGGCAGGCGGCGGATCCGGTGNNCACGCATCCGCTGCGCCGCATGACGCAGGCTGTCGTGCTCGCCGATGCACTCCGCACCGGCATGCATAATGTCTCGTGCCGTGGTCATCACATTCCCCTAACCCGGGCGCAGGTGACGCCCCCATCCTCCCCGCCCGTATCCTCACCGCCATCGTCCGCCACATCCGCGCCCTCGCCCAGAGCCGAAGGTCCCGTCCCCGGCCATCTGGGACTCTGAGGCGCCATGGCGCAGCCGTGTTCTGGCAAAGAGCGGCGGATACGCAGGCAGCCCGGGGCGCCCGTGCCGACATCCAATTGGTCGCCCTCACCACGGCGCAGATGGTCACCGCTCTGGCCGGACCCGCAGATGAGCGGGCATCCTCGACCCGCAGCGCACTGCCATCAACCTGCATGGGCTGACCCCGACATCGCCAGGCATCCGGCCGCCTTCCCTGCGCCTGGACTGGCTGCGCTGGCGTGGCATGTAGCAGCCCACCGTGACCGCTGCCATATCCGGGTGCAGGCCCGACCCGGCGGGCTCGCTGGGCTGTCCTCCGCGCGGCAGGGCGGTTCCCGCGCCGGCTGCTTGCTGTGCCCCTCACTGTCACCGGGCAAGCGCCCGCCGCCCAGCCGTTCGTCGCCGTCGCCAACCATGCCAGCATCATCGACGGCCTAGGGCTCGCGCTCTGTCTTCCGGGGCCGGTCTGCTTCGCAGCTGCTGACACGTTCGCCACCCAGCGCCTTGCCGGCCCGTTCCGGCGCCTGATCGGCTGCGAATTCGTCCACCGCGCCAAGCCACGCCAGGGCAGCCGCCGACGCTACCCACCTGGTCGGCACGCTGCAAAGTGGTCACAGCCTCGCGATCCGGCCCGAAGGTGCACTCGACCCTGGCCCCGGCCGGCGTCCCTTCTACTTCGGTGCATCCGACACGGCCGCTATGAACGGCGCCCCCTCGTCCCGGTCGGCATCCAGGGATGCCGCGAACTGCTGCGCCCTCCGCACCTGGCGACTTGTGTCACGCCGCGGGGAGGCCGGCCTTGATCGACCTTGATCTGGTCCAAGGTCGCCCTCCGAGGCACAGTTCAAGGACGTGATCGCTGGCTTCAGCGATCACGCCATAGAGCGTTCCGCTGATTGGGAGCAGATGAGCGCAGACGCCGAATCGCCAGTGACGTGCGCATGGCCGTGACCCGCGTGCCCGGGAAAGTGACCTTTGCACGCCTGCGGAGGTATTACGGCCCTTGGAGTTGCGCACAGGCCACAGTGACCTGGGGTTTAGGGGTCCCCGGCTGCGGACAGGCCAGGAGGGGTTATGTCTCATCGTACGGTGGCGGAGGTGATGACCGCTGATGTCGTCACGGCCGACGTGACCACCCCGTTCAAGGAACTTGCTGTGATCATGGCCAGCCAGGGTGTGAGCGCCCTGCCGGTGCTCGACGGCAAAAGCCGCCTTGCCGGGATGGTGTCCGAGGCTGACCTGCTGCCCAAACAGGCATTCCAGGAAGATCCTGGCGCCAGGTCGCTGCCATGGTGGCGCCGCTGGCTGGGGCGGGACCGGACAGCGGGTGTGGTGGCGGGGGATGTGATGACCTCCCCGGCGGTCACGATCAGCCCGGAGGAGTCGGTGGTGGCGGCCGCCCGGCTGATGGAACGGCGCAAGGTCAAACGGCTGGCTGTCACCGGCCCGGACGCTCGCCTGGTGGGGGTCGTCAGCCGACGTGACCTGCTGCGGGTCTACCTCCGCCCGGACCCTGAGATCCACCAGGAGATCGTGGACGACATCTTCACCCGCTACCTGGGGACCGACCCGGCGCTGGTGCGCGTGATCGTCACCGAAGGCGTGGTGACCCTGGCCGGCCAGGTCGAGCGGAAGAGCATGATCCCGCTCGCCGTACGCATGTCACGCTCTGTAGACGGCGTGGTGGATGTCACCGATGAGCTCACCTTCGGCGTGAACGACACCCGTCCGCCGACCCTGAGCTGACTGGCTACTGCCGGAAGGTCATGGCTGCCACGCAGCGTGACTACGAGGAGGTGCTCGGCATCCCTGCGGGCCGAGGATCTGGCCCAGAAGCTGCGCTTAGCGGCGCCCACGCAAGTGCCCCTGTCAGCCTTTGACCACGCCGAGTGGCACCAGCCGGGGGATCTTGCGGCATAGCCCGCCGCATTGGGCGGTTTGGACCATGGTGTTCGCGTCTTTGCAGGCCCCGGGGGTTTCCTCGGCTAGCCCCCGGGCGGACGCGCCGCCGCCGGGGATGCCGGCCGGTA
>DPMS01000002.1 GCA_003541285.1 Actinomycetota bacterium | reverse complement strand
CGGGGGCTGAGGCCGATCCGGCGCCGTCAGCCGAGGCGGATCCGGCACCAGTGGCTAAGGCGGCACCGTCGGCTGGCGGCGGTAAGACGCTGGACGACGAGGTCACGATCGTGCCCGGGGTCGCGCGGTACCACCGCAGCGGGTGCATTCTCATCCGCTTCCTGGGCGGCGATGATCTCGAAACCACCACCCGCCAGGCGGCGGAGGCCGATGGCTGCGTGCCCTGCCGGGCCTGCGAGCCGGACAAGCCGCTAGCGGCCGACCCCACCTGAGCCCGCTCACCGTCAGGCAGTGAACGGCGGCCGCCCCTGATGGGCAGGCTCCCGCGGATCAGGCCCGCCGCAGCCAGAACGTCAGGCCCAAGTCTTCATCGGCGTGCTTGGCAGGCATCGTGCCCCCTTGCCCCCCGCCAGGTGCGCCGGACTGGAAGTTCGTGGCCAGCACCTCACCTGCGATGAGCCGCCCATGCTCGGCCAGGGCCCCGGCGAGTTCGGCTTCCTCGGCGTCCCACCACAGCTCAATCCGGTCGCTCACGTCGAGGCCGTCGGCCTTGCGCGCGTCCTGGACCAGCCGGATCACCTCCCGGGCCAGCCCTTCCCGCCGTAGTTCAGGCGTGATCTGGATTTCCAGGGCGACGGTTTCCCCAGCGTCGGCGGCGACGGTCCAGCCTTCCCGGGGGGTCTGGGTGACGATCACGTCATCGGCCCCGAGGGTTACCGGTTCGCCGCCGACCATGACCGTTGCCTGTCCCGCCGTGCGGAGATCGCCCGCGAGGCTGGCGGCGTCGGCTTCCGTGATCGCCGACGCGACAGTCGGCGTGGCCTTACCGAACCGCTTGCCGAGCGCGCGGAAGTTCGGCTTCACGACGTGATGCACGAGGTCCTCGCCGACGGTGCTGAGAGCTTCCAGCGACCGGACATTCAGTTCGGTCGCGATCTCCGCCTGCAATTCCGGTGGCAGATCCGCGAACCCCGCCGCCCCCACGAGCGCGCGGGGGAGCGGCTGGCGGATCTGGACTGAGGCGGCCGACCGGGCCGACCGGCCCAGTTCGACCAGCCTGCGGACCAGGTGCATCTGCCCGGACAGCTGCTCGTCGATCAGGTCCTGGTCGGCGGCCGGCCAGCTGGCCAGGTGCACCGAGTCGGGGGCGTCGGCAGTACGCAGCGCAGCCCAGACATAGTCAGTGAGGAAGGGCACGATCGGCGCCATCAGCCGGGTGAGTGTCTCGGCGCACTGGTACAGCGTGGCAAACGCGGCGGCTCCGTCCGGGGTCGCTGGGCCGTCCCAGAACCTGCGCCGGGACCGGCGCACGTACCAGTTGGACACGTCGTCGATGAAGGCGGCCAGCCGGCGTCCGGCGGCGGCGGTGTCGAAGCTCTCCATAGCGGTGGTGACATCGGCGACCACCGCGTTCAGTTCGCTGAGCACCCACCGGTCGAGCAGCGGCCGGGCAGCAGGTGGCGGCGCATCAGCTGCCATCGCGGGTCCCCACGCCTGGCCGCTGGCCCCGGCGGCGTTGGCGTACAGGACCAGGAACGAGACGGTGTTCCAGTAGGTCAGCAGCACCTTGCGGACGATCTCCTCGAGCGCTCCGTGCCCGATCTTGCGGGTGGCCCAGGGTGACCCGGCGGCAGCGAAGAACCAGCGGACCGCGTCCGCGCCGCGGTCTTCCATCAGTGGCATGGGTTCCAGCACGTTGCCCAGGTGCTTGCTCATCTTGCGCCCGCGCTCGTCCACCACCAGGCCGAGGCAGACCACGTTCTCGTAGGAGGACCGGCCGAACACCAGCGTGCCGACCGCCATCAGTGAGTAGAACCAGCCCCGCGTCTGGTCGATCGCCTCGCAGATGAACTGGGCCGGGTAGGCACGCGCAAACTCGTCGGCGTTGCGGTGCGGGGCGCCATGCTGGGCGAACGGCATGGAGCCGGAGTCATACCAGACGTCGATCACTTCCGGCACCCGGCGCGCCTGCCCGCCGCACTCGCGGCAGCCGATCACGACCTCGTCCACGAACGGCCGGTGCGGGTCGAGGCCGGTCAGGTCCTTGCCTGCCAGTTCGCTCAGCTCGGCCAGCGAGCCGACACAGGTCAGGTGGCTCTGTTCGCACTCCCAGAGCGGGAGCGGGGTGCCCCAGTACCGGGTCCGCGAGAGCGCCCAGTCGACGTTGTTGCGCAGCCATTCGCCGTACCGGCCGTGCTTGATGTTCGGCGGCTGCCAGTTCGTCCGCTCGTTCTCGGCCAGCAACTGGTCTTTGATCGCCGTCGTGCGGATGAACCAGGACGGCAGGGCGTAGTAGAGCAGCGGGGTGTGGCACCGCCAGCAATGCGGGTAGCTGTGGTCGTACAGCTCCGACCGGAACAGCAGCCCGCGTTCGGCCAGGTCGTGGGAGAGCCGCTGGTCGGCGTCCTTGAAGAACACCCCACCAACCATCGGCACCGACTGCTCGAAACGCCCGTCGGGCCCGATCGGGTTGACCACGGGCAGCCCGTGCGTGCGCGCTGCCGCCATGTCGTCCGCGCCGAACGCGGGCGCCATGTGCACCAGCCCGGTGCCATCCTCGGTGGTCACGAACGTTCCGGTCACCACCACGTGCGCGTCAGGAATGTCAATGAGACCGAACGGAGGCTGATAGCGGGCGCCAGCCAGTTCCGCGCCGGTTACCCGGGCTATCACATGCCAGCCCTCGCCGAGCACCCGTGCCAGCAGTTTCTCGGCCACCACGACGGTGTCCCCGTCGCCCACCTTGCGGGCGACGGTGTAGATCTCGTCCGGATGGACGGCGACCGCGGTGTTGGACACCAGCGTCCACGGGGTGGTCGTCCACACCAGCAGGTTCGCGCCGGCCAGCAGCGGGCCGGCGCCCTCGGGCAGGCTCACCAGCGGGAACCGTACGGTCACCGAGGGGTCGCTGACCGTTTCGTATACGTCGGGCTGGCCCATCTCGTGATCGGAGAGCGGAGTCTCGCACCGCGGGCAGTACGGGCTGATCCGGTAGTCCTTGACCAGCAGGCCCCTGTCGAAGATGACCTTCAGCGACCACCAGACGGACTCGATGTAGGCCGGATCCATGGTCCGGTACGCGCGGTCCAGATCCACCCAGTAGCCGAGCCGGCCGGTGAGCTCTTCGAACGCGTCGACATGCCGCAGCACGGATTCACGGCAGCGCTCGTTGAAGGCGGCCACCCCGTAGGCCTCGATGTCCTTCTTGCCGGACAGCCCGAGTTCCTTCTCCACGGCCACCTCGACCGGCAGGCCGTGACAGTCCCAGCCGCCCTGGCGTGGGACGTGGAAGCCCTGCATGGTCTTGAACCGGGGGAAGACGTCCTTGAAGACACGGGCCTCGATGTGGTGCACGCCGGGCATCCCGTTGGCGGTCGGGGGTCCCTCGTAGAAGGTCCACAGCGGCCCGGTGGCAGTCCGCTCCAGGGAACGCTCGAACACCTTGCCGTCCTGCCACCGCTGGAGCATCTCGTGCTCCATGGTGGGCAGGTCGATCACCGCCGGCAGGGCAGGGAAATGACGCTTCTCGTCCGGATCCGGCATGACGGGCTGGCCTCCTGCGGGTCGTCACGCGGGCCAGGCTGGCGGCCACACGTGCGCATCGCTGGAGGGACGAAGCACACCGGCGGCGGCTCCGCGGTACCACCCTCCTTGACCGCGCCATATCCCGCCGGGGCGGATCGCGGCCCTCTCCACTTGTTCCCTGCGGCCGGCTCTACTGGGCACACCGCGGCCCGGCTGTCCGGGCTGGGCGGGGCTGCCGTTCTTCCGGCGGCTCCGGGGTGATCTGTTCCGCTGGGCAGGCCCCCGGGCTCACACCATCCCCGGGTCGCTCCCGGCCGCGGTCAGCGGCAGCTGTCCCCATCAATACCTTGCAGGGTCACCACGATAGCCGATACGCCCCCCGCGAACAGAATCAGTTTCCGGGGCCACGGTGTGTCCTGCAGGAACCCGGAACCGCTTCCTCATCCGGGCCCGGCGGGGCAGCAAGCACGCCCCCCGGCGCCGCGCCAGGGCCCGCTACGTTTGCGGAGGCGTGCCACGGCGAATTATCCTCCGGTGACTGCCCGCATTCAAGATCGTTGACGGCGGCAGTCAGCATCGCGCAGAGGGAGGCAGGATATGGCCGCAGCCAAGCGTTCCGGCGCAGCCGCTCTTCCCGTGCGCCCGGGGGAGAAGCCCTGGACCGAGGCGGAGCTGGAGAAGGTGCGAAAGGAGCTGCGGGCGGAGATCGCCGGCCTCACCGCGGACATCGCCCAGGCCGAGTCGGAGATCGCCGAGCGGCTGGGTGACGCCGTCGGCGGGGCGGGCGACGATCAAGCGGACGCGGGAGCCAAGACATTCCAGCGCGAGTATGAGCTCGCGCTCACCCAGAACGAAGCGGCAGACCAGGATCTCGCGATCCGAGAGCCGCGCCTCCCGCTTGAAGAAGCCACCGGGAATCTTCCCGGCCGAGTAGGTGCGCTCCTGGTAGTCCACCGTCAGCGGGAAGAAG
>DPMS01000001.1 GCA_003541285.1 Actinomycetota bacterium | reverse complement strand
AGCACCCAGATCTACACCCACATCTCGGTCGAACGGCTGACGTCCGCCTACCGCCAGGCTCACCCGCGGGCCTGACACCGGTGCCGGCCGCCCAGGCGGCCCGGCCGTGCGCCCGGCGGTGGACGCCGCCCAGGCCCGCCACGCACCCGCCCGCCCGCCGGGAGCGGGTAGACTACGGGCGGTCGCGAAAGTACCTGTGCGCCCAGCGCATCCGGCTTTCCGGCTAATTCGCGCGTCCGCCTGCCGCCGGGCACGTCCGCCAGGACGTCCGGTGGGGCGCAACTCATCGGTCTGCGGGCTCATTACCGCAGTGAGAAGCGCACGGTCGCCAGGACCAACCGACCGCGCCGTGCCCAGAACGCGGCGCATGAACAGGAAGGGGACACCGGCATGGCCCCGGTTGTCACCATGCGGCAGCTGCTGGAAAGCGGCGTTCACTTCGGGCATCAGACCCGGCGCTGGAACCCGAAGATGAAGCGGTTCATCTTCGCCGAGCGCAACGGCATCTACATCATCGACCTCCAGCAGTCGCTGGACTTCATCGACCGTGCCTACGAGTTCATCAAGGAAACCGTCGCCCACGGCGGGACGGTCCTGTATGTCGGCACCAAGAAGCAGGCGCAGGAGGCGATCGCGGAGCAGGCACGCCGGGTCGGCATGCCCTTCGTGAACCAGCGCTGGCTCGGCGGGATGCTGACCAACTTCTCCACCGTCTACAAGCGCCTGCAGCGGCTCAAGGAACTCGACGAGATCGACTTCGACGATGTCGCTGGGTCGGGCATGACCAAGAAGGAACTCCTGCACCTGCGCCGTGAGCGCGACAAGCTTGACCGGTCCCTGGGCGGGATCAAGGACATGTCCCGGACGCCGAGCGCCGTCTGGGTGGTGGACACGAAGAAGGAGCACATCGCGGTCAGCGAGGCGCGCAAGCTCGGCATCCCGGTGATCGCCATCCTCGACACCAACTGCGACCCCGACGAGGTCACCTACCCGATTCCTGGTAACGACGACGCGATCCGCAGCGTTTCGCTGCTCACCCGGGTGGTCGCTGATGCGGTCGCCGATGGCCTGATTGCCCGGGCCGGGGCCTCGAACGGTGAGGACAAGCCGTCCGCGGCGGCGGTCGGCGAACTGGGAGCCGAGGAGCCACTGCCCGAGTGGGAGCGGGCGCTGCTGGAACACAACGCCGCCGTTGACGAGGCGAACCCGGCCGGGCCGCACGCCGGGGCCGGGCCGCACGCCGAGGCCGNNCCGAGGCCGGGGCCGGGGCCGGGGCTGGCCCGGAGGCGGCGTCTGGGTGACCGCCGGAGGTGCCTAGCCGGCCAGCGGCCACCCACCTTCCCTTGACTGACGAGAAGCGAAAGACGAGGACATGGCGAACTTCACCGCCGCGGACGTGAAGCGGCTCCGGGACGCTACAGCCGCCGGAATGCTTGACTGCAAGAAGGCTCTCGAACAGGCGGACGGGGACTTCGACGCCGCAGTCGAGATCCTGCGCCTGAAGGGCGCCAAGGACGTTGGCAAGCGGGCAGGCCGTACCGCCGCGAACGGGCTGGTCACCGCTGTGCTGGACGGCACTAGCGCCGGGGTTCTCATTGAGCTGAACTGTGAGACCGACTTCGTCGCGAAGACCGATCTCTTCCAGCAGGTGGCGGCGGACATCGCCGCTGCCGCACTGGCCAGCAGGCCCGCCGACAGGCTGGCCGTGCTGGGGGTGGAGGTCCGGCCCGGTGTGACCGCGCAGCAGCTCATCGAGGAGGCGGGGGCCTCGCTCAAGGAGAAGCTGGAACTCGGCAGGTACGCCCTGCTCGAGGGCGGTTACATCGCAAGTTACCTGCACCGGTCCGACCGTGCCCTGCCGCCGACCGTCGGCGTGCTCGTCCAGCTGGACGCGCCGGCCGCCGACGCAGGCAAGGACGTGGCCCAGCAGGTGGCGGCGATGCGGCCGCAGTACGTGACCCGTGAGCAGGTTCCTGCCGACGTGGTCGAGCACGAGCGGCGCATCGCGGAGCAGCTGACCCGTGAGGAAGGCAAGCCGGAGCAGGCGATTCCGAAGATCGTCGAGGGCCGCCTTGGCGCGTTCTTCAAGGATGTGGTGCTCGTGGAGCAGGCCTTCGTCAAGGACCCGAAGAAGACGATCAAGCAGGTCGTCGGCGAGCAGGGTGTCTTTGTGCAGGCTTTCGCCAGGTTCCAGGTGGGGCAGGCAGGCTGAGGTACGCCGGGCTGCCCGCGGTATGCCAGGGGCTACCTTGGGCGCGGACAGCCGGCTGCCTACGGCGGTCCTCCGCTCGGCAGAGGGGGTAACGTCGTGCGGACGGCGCGCGAAAAGCGGCTAGGCACGCTGGCCGGCCGGTGCGGCGAGGGCTGATGCCCGCCGGCGGTAGTCCAGACAGCCCACGGGACGCACAGGAGCGGCAGTGATAGACGAGATCCTCCTCGAGGGCGAGGAAAAGATGGAGAAGGCCGTCGCGGTCGCCAAGGAGGAGTTTGGCACCATCCGCACCGGCCGCGCACACCCGGCCATGTTCAGCAAGATCACGGCCGAGTACTACGGCTCGCAGACGCCGGTGAACCAGCTGGCGTCGTTCCATATCCCGGAACCGCGGATGGTAGTGGTGCAGCCCTTCGACAAGTCGTCGCTGGCCGCGATCGAGAAGGCGATCCGCAACAGCGACCTCGGCGTCAACCCGTCCAACGACGGCACCATCATCCGGGTGGTCTTCCCTGAGCTTTCCGAGGAGCGCAGGAGGGAGTACGTCAAGCTCGCCCGGCACAAGGCCGAGGACAGCAGGGTGTCCATCCGCAACATCCGCAGGCATGCCAAGGACTCGCTCGACAAGCTGGTCAAGGGCGGGGACGCGGGCGAGGACGAGGTTCACCGGGCTGAGCGGGAACTCGATGATCTGACCCACACTTATGTGGCGCAGGTTGACGAACTGCTCAAGCACAAGGAAGCCGAACTCCTCGAGGTCTGACTTGCCATTCAACGACCCGGGCGGCCCGGTGGTGCCGGAGGACGACACCCCCCCGCTGGACCCGGGACCCCGGGCCGGAGCGGACGGTCCCGGGGCGCCGGGCAACGGTGGCACTGCTGGCGGTCGCTCGCGAGCAGGCCGCAATCTGCCTGCCGCGATCGGGGTAGGGCTGGCGCTCGGTGGACTCGCGCTGGTCACCCTCTTCACCGTGAAGGCGACCTTCCTGCTCTACATGGGGGCAGCGGCCGGACTCGCGTTGTGGGAACTGTCGCGTGCGCTCGGGGTCCGGGGCATCCGGCTGCCACTGGTGCCGGTGGCCGTGGGCGGCGTGGCAGCGGTGGCGCTCGCCTACTGGGAGGGCGAGCGTGCCCTCGTCGCCTGCCTGGCCCTGACGACGATCGCGATCCTCGCCTGGCGCATGACCGGCGGCACGGTGGGTTATCTGCGCGATGTGACGGCAGGCGTCTTCGCTTTGCTCTACCTGCCGCTGATGGCGAGCTTCGTCGCGCTCATGCTGGCTGCTCCCGATGGGCCACGGCGCACACTGGTTTTCCTGCTTCTGCCCGTCTGCAGTGATATCGGCGGCTATTTCGCCGGCGTCCTCATCGGGCGGCATCAAATGGCGCCCGGTATCAGCCCGAAGAAGACCTGGGAGGGATTCGGCGGGTCCGTTCTCGTTTGCGTAGTAGCTGGCGGGATCGCGCTGCCCACGCTGCTGCATGGGGCGCTCTGGCAGGGGGTGCTGGTGGGCCTCGCCGCGCTCGCCGCCGCCACCCTCGGTGACCTGGCTGAATCCATGACCAAACGGGATCTGGAGATCAAGGACATGGGCACTGTGCTGCCGGGCCACGGCGGCATCCTCGACCGGATCGACTCCCTGCTGGTCACCGCCCCGGTGGTGTGGCTGCTCCTGCTCGTCTTCATCAAGTAGGCAGGCCCGGATTCCGGGGAAATTACGCCTCCCGGCCGCCATGTTTGGCCTCTTCCGCCGGGGGGAGATGAGGGCCGACTCACTCACGTTCGGGGGGATGGGAGCGGCGCGGAATGTTGAAGCGGCCGATCGGCATCGTCTTCCTCATCTACCTCATCATCGGCATAGTCGTCGCATGGTCCAAGGGCTACCTAACCGTTGGCCTGCTCAAGGGTGTTCTGTCCGCGATACTCGCGATCCTGCTGTGGTGGCTGCCTCTGCTGGGTGTCAGCCTGCACATTCACTAGCAACTAGCGGGAATCACAGCCGCCGGCCCGGTCAATCCGGGCCGGCGGTAGTACCCGGTGGCGACTCAGCGGCCCACCACCCAGCTACGGCGCTGTGCGGCAAGCTGGGTAACCAGGCTCGCCGCCCCGCGCTCTTTGGCCAGCAGCCGTTCCCGTTCGCTGATCGGCAGAATCCACAGCCACCGCACCGGCTCCCCGGCGAAGGAGAATCCGGACAGGTCAGGTACTTCCGGCCCGATCAGCTTGGCCGGGTCGTCGAGCAGCAGCACCGCCTCGTTGCCGCCGCCCAGCGGGAAGGTAGCGGGCTCGTGGTACCAGCGGATGCTGTGGCCAGCCCCGAACCAGGTGATCGCCCGCCAGGGGTACTGGGCCAGCCACAGGAAGATGCGGGCAACGTCGGGGCTGGGCATGGTGGTGGCTATCGCGAGTTCGATCCGGGCGCAGCCGCTGGGGTCCTCCATCACCTGCTCGACCACCGGCATCCGCTGGCAGCTCATGCCGAGTGTGGACAGCACCGTGTAGGGCCGGTGCTCGGTCGGCGGGCGCTCGGACACACCGATGGTGGGCTGCTTGCCGCCGGCGACATCCCAGTATCGTGCGCCCGGCCCCAGCCGGGCGAGCAGGTGGCCGAGCATGGACTGCTGGAAGCCCGCCCACGAGTCCTCCCGCTGGCGCCACCGCCAGAAGGCGGTTGCCCGGTCGGCCCGGGGGCCCAGCCCCTCCATCGCGTCATCGAGCGACCAGCCGAACGGCGTCTGGCCAATCACGTCCCGGCTGTAACCGGGCATGCCCCGGGACATCTCACACCATCCTGGGATGACCGCAAGCAACTGGCCGCCCTCGATGATGGCCACACCGTCGCCTTCCTCGAACCACAGGGCACGCAGGGTCCTGGCATCCAGGGGTGGCCGGCCGCCGGGGTGCTTGGTGTGCCCGGCGGGCATCAGCGGCGCCTCGCCGGCGTCCAGCCGCGACAGATCTGTGCTCGGCGGGGCTGGCTGGTGGTTCGCGATCCATGCGGCACCGACCACTACGTCGGCGTCGTGCAGGTAGGCCGCGGTCGTCGTACCGTCGTACTCGACCACCACGCGCCGGCTGCCGTACGGGCTCTCGCTCTCCAGCAGGATCCCCGGCTGACCTTGATGAGTGGCCAGCCGTGAGCCCCTGGCGCCCTTGCGCAACGTTGCCATGTGTCGAAATCTACTGACTCGACGCAGGTCATGAATGCGGGCGGGCAGATATTGTTGAGTTAGGTCGTGGGCGGCACCTGCCCAGCGCGGGCCTGGCCGGACTGTCAGTGCCGGGACTGTCCCGGCAACCGGCCAAGGACGCGGCCTGTAACCAGCCAAAACGCCGGATCGTCACCGTTGCGGCACTAGTGGCGAAGACCCCGGCACCCGAACGAAGACCCCAGCACGCCGAACGGAGCAGCGTTGCCCGGCACCCGATCCCGGCCCCCCCGTCATCTCGCCGACCTTGATCCGGCCGCGCGCCGTGCCGCTGCCGCGGAACTCGGTGGCGAGCCCTTCCGGGGAGACCAGCTGGCACGCCACTATTTCGCCAGGCTGACCGATGATCCCGGGGAGATGACCGACCTGCCGGCCGCCACCCGGGCCGGCCTGGCCAGTGCGCTGCTGCCCCGGCTGCTGACCGCCGAGCGGGAGCAGTCCTGTGACCAGGGGATGACCCACAAGACGTTGTGGCGGGCTTTCGATGGCGCCTATGTGGAGTCGGTCCTCATGCGCTATCCGGCGCGCGTGACCATATGCGTATCGTCGCAGGCTGGCTGCGGGATGGCCTGCCCGTTCTGTGCCACCGGCCAGGCGGGGCTGACCAGGAACCTTTCCGCCGCCGAGATCGTCGCGCAGGTGGTGGCGGGTGCGCGGGCACTGGCCCGCGGCGAGGTGGCGGGCGGCCCCGGCCGTGTCTCCAACGTGGTGTTCATGGGCATGGGTGAGCCGCTGGCCAACTACGCCCAGGTCATGATCGCCTTGCGGCGGCTCACCGATCCGGTGCCGAGCGGGCTCGGCATCTCCCAGCGGTCGGTGACCGTCTCCACCGTCGGTCTGGTCCCGGCGATCAGGCGCCTGTCCGCCGAGGGGCTCTCGGTCACCCTGGCGGTATCCCTGCACGCACCCGACGACGAGCTGCGCGACGAGCTCGTGCCCGTGAACAAGCGCTGGAAGGTGGCCGAGGTGCTCGGCGCCGCCTGGGACCATGCGGGCGCCACGGGCCGCCGGGTCTCGATCGAGTATGCGCTGATCCGAGATGTCAACGATCAGCGGTGGCGGGCCGGCGCTCTGGCCGGCCTGCTCTCCGGCAAGCTGGCGCACGTCAACCTGATCCCGCTCAACCCGACTCCCGGATCGCGATGGACGGCGTCCACGCCGGGCGCGACACGGGAATTCGTGGCCGCCCTTGAGGCACGCCAGATCCCGGTGACGGTGCGGGACACCCGTGGGCGCCAGATTGACGGTGCCTGTGGTCAGCTCGCGGCTTCGGCCAGGCCGAGCGAAGGCCCACGCGTGCTCCCGCTCATGCCGCCAGTGCCATCGGCGGAGTAAGACCCGGGTAGCGTTATCGCCCATGGCGATAAAGGACGCTGCGGTGCGGGGAAGCCGCATCCTGGCGTGGCGCCTGGTTCACCGGCTCTGGCGGGCAGCCGAGCGGGCTGGGGCCATTACGGCGGACACGCCCGCTGGACGCTCGTTCGCGGCGTTCGGCCCCGGTTCGGTGATTGGTTTCCCGGCCGCGGCCCTGTACAACCAGCGCTGGATGGAGATCGGCGCGGGCACGCTGATCGCTCCCCAGGTGAGCCTGAGCGCAGGGATGCTCCCGGGCCAGGATCTGGGCGATGCCCCGGTGCTGCGGATCGGTGACCGCTGCGTCATCGGCCGGGGCAGCCATATCGTCGCCCACTACTCCATCGTGATCGGTGACGACGTCTTCACCGGGCCCTACGTCTACATCACCGACCAGAACCACGGGTACGCCGATCCTGACGTCCCGATCGGGCGGCAGTGGCCGAGCAACGTCGCCGTCTCCATCGGCGCCGGGAGCTGGCTCGGTGCCGGGGTGGTCGTGCTGCCCGGCGCCGCTATAGGCCGGAATGTGG
Organism: Actinomycetota bacterium; assembly: GCA_003541285.1. Taxonomy (GTDB): domain Bacteria; phylum Actinomycetota; class Actinomycetes; order Streptosporangiales; family Streptosporangiaceae; genus UBA9676. The sequence goes on along the minus strand of DPMS01000001.1, from coordinate 487 downwards.
TGGTCGCTGCCGGGTCCGTGGTACGCGGGCAGGTGCCAGACCATTGTGTGATAGCCGGAGTCCCCGCTAAGGTCGTCCGCGAGTACGTGACAGGTAACGGCTGGTCACGACCTTTGCCGGCGAGCAAGGATCCTGGCTGATCGGGCGGGAAACTGGTCTGGCGTCTGTCACGATGGACAAGACCGCCATGAAGTCCCGGCGGCGGTTCCGCTTATGCAGTCGTATGGTTACGGGAAGACACTATCCGGCGCAGGAGCGCCGACATGCGAGAGGGCACGTGCAGGGACCGGACACTCTCGTTGCGACCGCGGCGTATCAGCCAGAGCCGACGGCTGCCGCTGCGGCACGCCGGTTCGTCCGCGACACGCTGCAGACCTGGCTCATCACCGGTGCTGCGGCCGACGGCCATGGGCTGGTCGACGATGCCGTGCTGCTCACCAGTGAACTTGTCACCAATGCGGTGGTGCACGCGGGGACGCCGGTCGAG
>DPMS01000689.1 GCA_003541285.1 Actinomycetota bacterium | reverse complement strand
GCCACCACCCGGTCCTTGAACGAGTGGGTCGGGTTGCCGCGCTCGTCCTTCACCCACAGGGCGGCCATCCCGAGTTCCCTGGCGAGCTGGTCGGCACGGAGCAGCCGGGTGCAGCCGGGCTCGGTGTTGGGCGAGGCGGCCACGCCGGGCGGGACCGGCAGCAGGCTGGCGTATCGCCAGATGTTGGGCGGCCCGCTCTCGATCCCCGACCTGGTCAGCTCCGGCAGGTCGTAGGCGACCTCGAGCGGGCCGAAACACCCGGCACAGACATGCGTGCCGCCCAGGCCGGTGGTGGCGCCGCATTCACGGCAGGCCAGATGACTGGCGAATCCGAACCGGGACGGGTTCTTCGTCGTCGTTGTGCTCACGGGGCGGGGCCTTTCTCCCTCATCTGTCCCGGCGGCCGGATCAGCCGCGGGGCCGGAGTTGGCACCTGCCGTGGCACGGGCCTCGCTAGCCGCCGCGGTGCGGGGGTTCCAGGGGGTCGTCCCCCGGACCAGCACTGCGGGCTTCAGCACAGCTGGCCGCCAGGCCAGCAAGCAGCATGCGTCGCGGTGCGGGGGTTCCAGGGGGTCGTCCCCCGGACCAGCACTGCGGGCTTCAGCACAGCTGGCCGCCAGGCCAGCAAGCAGCATGCGTCGCCACGGTGGTTGCCGGGGCTTCACAGGGCCGTTCCCTCCACCCCTCTGGATGAGCGTTATGAAGTTGTACCCAGTACTCTAGCCGATCCCGGCCAGAACACCCCAGGCCAGATCGCGTTAACCAGCGCACACCGGGTTAACGTCCGGGCACCGGGTTAATCTCCGGTCATGGATGCCATAACTCCGGGCCGGGTGCTCGTCGCCTCCAACCGCGGGCCTGTCTCGTTCTCCCGGACCGGGGATGGGCGGCTCACCGCCCGCCGGGGCGGCGGCGGGATGGTGTCGGGGCTCTCCTCCGTGGCCGGCCAGGCCGAGGTGCTGTGGGTGTGCGCGGCACTGTCCGACGCCGACCGGGCGGCGGCCGGGGCCGCGCCCGGTGGCTATCTGGAGGACGGCGGGGGCGGCACCGGGTCGGCGGTGCGGATGCTCGACATCCCCGCCGCGACCTTCGACCGGGCCTACAACGGGGTCGCCAACTCCACCCTCTGGTTCATCCACCACATGCTCTACGACACGCCCAACCAGCCGCACTTCGGGCTCGCGTTCCGCCGGGAATGGGAGTCTTTCCGCGCCTACAACGCGGCCTTCGCCGCCGCACTGGCCGACGGGGCGGACGGGGCCGGCCCGCCCGGCCCGGACGGTTCCGGCCCCCGGCGCCCGGTCCGCGCGATGGTGCAGGACTACCACCTCACGCTGGTCCCCCGGATGCTCGCCGACCTGCGGCCGGACGTGGCGATCGGTTACTTCTGCCACACGCCGTGGGCGCCGCCTGACTACTTCGCGATCCTGCCCGACGACATCGCCCGGGAAGTGCTCGACGGCATTCTCGGGGCCGATCACGCCGGGTTCCAGACGCAGCGGTGGGCGGACGCGTTCCTGGACTGCTGCCAGCAGATCCTGGGCGCCGAGGTGGACCGGGGCGGGCGGGCGGTGCACTACCGCGGCCGCACCACCACCGTGGGCGTGCACCCGCTGGGCGTGGACGCCCACGAGCTACGCGAGCGCGCCGCCGCGGCGGACGTGCAGGCCCAGGTGGAGGCGCTCACCGCGACGGCGGCCGGCCGCAAGCTGATCGTCCGCGTCGACCGCACCGAGCTGTCCAAGAACATCGTCCGCGGCCTGGCCGCCTACCGGGAACTGCTGATCACCTATCCACAGTGGCGGGGCCGGGTGACCCATCTCGCGTTCGCCTACCCGTCCCGGCACGACCTGCCCGAGTACCGTGAGTACACCGCCAGCGTGCAGCGGCTTGCCAGGGAGATCTTGGACGAGTTCGGCACCGAGGACTGGAATCCCCTGGTCCTCCAGGTCAACGACGACTACCCGCGCTCACTGGCGGCATACCGGCTGGCCGATGTGCTGCTGGTCAACCCGATCCGGGACGGCATGAACCTGGTCGCCAAGGAAGGCCCGCTGCTGTCGGAGCGTGGCTGCGCACTGGTGCTGTCCCGGGAGGCCGGCGCCGCGGCCGAACTCGGCGAGGCTGCGCTCCTGGTCAACCCGTACGACGTCAGCGGGACAGCACAGGCGCTGCACGAGGCGCTGGACATGCCAGCGGCCGAACGGCAGCGCCGCTGCGGCATGCTCGCCAAGGCGGGCTCGGCGGTGTCCCCGCACGACTGGTTCGCCGACCAGCTCAGCGCGCTGGACGAGGCGGCCCGGCGAGCACACGGGCCAGCGAACCCAGCAGGGCGATGACCCCTTCCGGGCCCTCGACCACCAGATCAGCCTCCTGCGCCAGGGCGGTGACCTCACCCGATGCGCTGCACACGGTCAGGCCGGGGTGGCCGGCCTGGCGCAGCGCGCGCACCGCGGCGAATGCCGCCCGGTCACCGAGATCATCGCCGGCGAACAGGACCGCGAGGGCGTTGCGTTCTGCGGCGAGGGCGGTGAGGGCGGATCCTTTGTCCGTTCCATGCGGGCGCAATTCGATGACCAGCCGTCCTGGCTCGACCACCAGCCCCGTCGCGGCGGCAAGCTCGGCCAGCGGACCCGCCAGGTGCGCCAGTGCCCCCGCGGGGTCGGCGGCACGGCGGGTGTGCACGGCCACGGCATGGCCCTTGTCCTCGGTCCAGGTCCCTTCCGGGGCGCCCGCGTGGGCGAGTACCTCCGGCAGCCGCGTGCGCGCGGCCGCCACGCCGGGCGGGGACGGGCGGGAGGTCAGCACCCCGTCCTGCCAGTGCTCGAACCCGTAGTGGCCGAGCACGACCAGGCCGGGGACCGCCGCGAAGCCGCCCAGCTCCACCGCAACCTCGGCCGGCCGCCCGGTGATCACCGCCAGGGTGCCGACCAGCCAGGACAGCTCACGCAGGGCTGACGCCGCCCCTGGCTGGGCGCGCGCGGCCCGCGGGTCGGCCACGATGGGGGCGAGCGTGCCGTCATAGTCCAGGGCGATCAGCGCCCGGGCTGGGTCACGGCGGATCGCCGCCAGGCCGGCTCTCCCCTCCGGTGTCCGCGGGACGGGCAGCCCGCCGGCCACGCCGACCGCATCCGCTGACGGCGGGCACGCTGACGGCGCAGGCGCTTGACGAGAACCGGGTCGAACCCGAGCGCCTCCGGCCGGTCGATGAGCTCGTTCAGCAGCTGGTAGTAGCGCGTGGCGGACAGCCCCAGCAGATCAGCGATTGCCTGCTCCTTGGCGCCGGGCTGCCGCCACCAGTTCCGCTCGAAAGCCAGGATCCGCATCTCGCGC